>CBQVAZ010000193.1:0-6562 GCA_967720205.1 uncultured Gemmatimonadaceae bacterium
GCCAGGAGGGCGGCGCCAACGACGGACGCGCTCAGTGCCAAGCCGGAAACCGTGACGTCGGCAAGCTGCGCCGCGAGGAGCGCACCCACGGACGCGCCGATAGCTACGCCAATGCCGCTGATTATCTGCGTGACGAAGAGCAGACGCAACGTGCGGCGTTGGACGGCGACGAGGTCGATGTTTGTATCGTTCACTTCAGTGCAGAAGGCTGGCGAGAGCGGTGAAGTTCACGGAAGAATCTAAGGGAGGCGGGCGACGGGCTGGTTCAATTTCGTTCAGTGAGTCCCTGGCGCTCGCTTGTGCGAGAGCGTCGTGTTCTTTTTGTCGCACGCGCGCTGCCCGAGAAGCCGTAAAAGCGTTCAATCCAAGAATCTGAGCGAGAGTCCTCGATGAATTGCTCGTTAGGTCGCCAAGCGGTGTCCAGCGTGGCCGTGTTTGTGTCTGCGCTGCTGGCGCTTTTCCCCGGCAACGTCATTGCGCAGCCGCCGGCGACGCCGGTCCCGCTCGAGCAGCTCGTTCCGGCGATCGACGCGCATTTCCGTCGGTTTCAAGAGACCGCACACATACCGGGCCTCGTCTACGGCCTCGTGCAGGGCGGCAAGCTTGAACACGTGAGTGCCATGGGCGTGCAGGACCTCGAGACGAAGCGACCAGTCGATGCGCAGACCCTCTTCCGCATCGCATCGATGTCCAAAGCGTTCACGGCGCTCGCCATCCTCAAGCTGCGTGACGATGGCAAGCTCACACTCGACGCGCTCGCTGAAACGTACGTCCCTGAGCTGCGCGGTTGGCGTTACCTCACCAGCGACTCGCCGCGCATTCGCGTGCGCGATCTGCTGAGCCATGTGGGCGGCTTCGTCACGGACGATCCATGGGGCGACCGCCAGCAAGTCCTCCCTGAAGCGGAATTCACGCGCATGCTGCAGGGCGGCGTTCCATTCACGCGCGCGCCGCAGACAGCGTTCGAATATTCCAACTTCGGCTACGCGCTGCTCGGCCGCATAGTCACCAACGTCTCGGGACGGCCGTACAAGGATTACATCGAGCAAGAGATCATGCGACCGTTAGGCATGACCAGCACGGGCTATGACATCGCAACATCCGATCGGGCACGTCGCGCACTTGGCTACCGCTGGGAAAACGACGCCTTTACGCGCGAGCCCGACATGGCGCATGGTGTGTTCGGTGCGATGGGAGGCGTGCAAACGAGCGCCAACGACTACGCGCGCTGGATCGCATTTTTGCTTTCGGCGTGGCCGGCTCGCGATGGCGCTGAAGAAGGTCCAGTGAAACGCGCGACAGTTCGCGAAATGTCGCAGGGTCTCAACTTCCCGCAGCTCGCTCGTCGGCCGGGAACCAGCGCCAGCCCGTGCATGCAGCCCCTAACGTATGGCATGGGGTTGGGGGTTGCGATCGATTGCGATGCCCGCCGAGCGCTGACGCACGGCGGCGGATATCCCGGCTATGGCTCCTATATGATCTTGCTGGTGGATCACGGGATCGGGCTCTTCGTTTTTGCGAATCGAACCTACGCAGGTCCCTCAGGTCCGCTTTGGGACGCGGCGATGGAGTTGCACAAGGGAGGGTGGCTCATAGGACGCACGTTAGGCGTAAGTGCCGCACTGACGCAGGTGTACCGCGCTGCGGGTGCGATGTACGAAGCCGGTGCGATCGATCCTGGGCGCAACGTATTGGCGATGAACTTTCTGATGGATCGTTCGGAGGAGAACTGGAAGCGCGAGTTCACGCGACTCAAGAGCGAAACGGGCGCTTGCCGCACCGATGCGCCAATTACTGCCACCGGCGCGCTCGCCGGTGTTTTCACGTGGGCCTGCGAGCGCGCGAATCTCAGTGGCAGTCTGCTACTCGCGCCGACGAATCCCCCAACGATTCAAGCGCTGCGCCTGACAGCAACCCCACGCCCGACTGGCGACTCCTAGCGCGATCGATCCGTGAAGACGTAAGCGATGCCGCGCTTCTGCGCGCGCTGCATCGACACGAACACATCTGGCACGAGGAAGGCGCCAGGTACGAGCCCCGCGGCCAGCTCGGCATACACGGCGTCCGGAGTTGCTCCATCGCGCGCGAGCTTCTTCGACAAGTTGCGTACAGCCACGTTGCACACAACGAACGTCACTCCGCGCTTCATGAGGTCCGGCACAACCGCGTCGGCCGGCTCACCATCCTGCGCGCTGAGGTAGATGTTGCGCGTGGCCGGGGCACCGGTCTTGGGATCGTTGACCTTGTAGAAAGTGCCTAACGCGAGCTTCTGCCAAACGTCGTCGCGAAAGAGTCCCTGGATCGCCGGACCGTGCGTGACGACGGCAAGGCTGAACTGATTCTCGGGCACGCCGTACATGTCGCGGGCGTTCGCGAGCATTGTGCGCGCGTCGACAAGCGCCGTCATGAAGTACTGGTGTACGTGAATCATCGTCTTCTGCTGCCCCGTTAGGCGATTCATCCACGCGTCCGGATCGTCGCTTGCGACGAGGGCAGCTGAGCTCGGAGCATCTTCGCCTTGCGCGGTGCCGGCGAAAAGCGCCGTCAGTCCTGCCGCGGCTTGCGACAAACGAAAGAGAAACCCGCGCCGCGCGACATGTGACGATGGGACATGCGACATAATTCCTCCATCCTCGAACGTTCAGCTGCAGTCTACACTTCGTTCTGCCATAACCAAGGCAGGAGTCAAGGGAAGAGTTCCGGTTCCGCTCGCCCTTAGCCCCGGCGCAAGAACCTCAAGAGCACGGAATCGACCAACGCCGGCTGTTCGATGTGCGGCAAATGCGCAGCGCCATCGATCGCATGGAACTCGGCGCGCGGAAACGCGGCGCGCACGCTGTCACTCATCGAGAACGGCACCGTGTGATCCTCTTTGCCCCAAATGACGAGGATCGGTATTCGACTCTGCATCAGCGCGGTGAAGCTCCTGACTGGACGTTTGAACACGTCAGCGCGCATCGTCCGGATCATGCTTTGTCTGAAGCCCTTGTACCGCATCTGCACTTGGTAGCGCTGCACCCAATCGGGATAACGCTCGGGATGCACAAAATCCGTGAGCTGACCCTTTGCTATCTTCGACGCGGTCACTGTCAGCGCAAACTCACCGAGCACGGGGACGCTGACGGGGAACGGAGTCTCGGCGAAAACACCGATGCCTGGATCGACGAGCGTTAGGGTCTTGACGCGATCGGGGTGCCTGTCGGCGAAGTTGGCCGCGATCGCGCCACCCATCGAAAGGCCGGCGACGTCTACCAGACCGCGCACACCTAACGAATCGAGCAGTTCCGTCAGTTGAGCGTCGTAGGTGGCCAAATCGTAGCGCAGCTTCGGCCGATCGGAATAGCCGCGCCCGAAGTAGTCGTAGCGCAGCACGCGGTAGCCATTGGCGGCGAGGGCGTCGCGCGTCGGGTCCCATATATAGAAGGGAACTGAGAAGCCGGAGAGCAGGACGACGGTGCGTCCACTGTCTGGACCGGCGACATCGTAATGCGTGATGCCGTCACGCAGCTGCACGAACTTCCCGGGCGCTGCTGCTCTCGCCGTAGCGTCCAGCGTCTGCTTTTCCATATCGCGCGACGCGTACACGGCAAAGCCAACGAGTACGAGCGAAACGACGATCCACCCAACAATCTTGGCGAACCTCTTCACGGCGCGTTAGGCGGCTCGCCCGAGATTTGCCGAGGGGCTGCGTCTGTCCTCTCGGCGAGGAGCTTTGTCACGAAGCGATTCGTCTCGCCGAGCTTCTCAATTTCGGTGGCAATCGCGTCCATACCCTGCTCGAGGCGGTCCAGGCGCTGAGCGATTTCGTCACGCGATGACGTCTCGAGCCTCGAAATGCGTCGCTGTGCGAGGTAGCGCAACACGAAGCCCATCGCACTGATCGACACGGCCGTGCCGCCGAAGATCGCGGTCATAATTACAATCGGTGGATATGCCATGGCGTTGGTGCCCCGTGACGTCTGCTGCGCTAAGCGATGTTGAACCTGTTGATATAGATCAGCAAACCACCGACTGCCTGAACCGCACCAATTATCAGCACCGTGATGTCGTGCCGCCCTCTCCAGAAGCGCTTGCCGAGCAGCGCGATGATGAGGCCACTGACGATTGTGAGCCCGACGAAGCCGCCGATGTGGTCCCTGTACGCGATGTAATAACCACCAATCGCTTGCGCCGCAAACAGATGCCCGCTCAAACCCGCCGCCATCAATACAATTCCGAGCCACATGCGAAAACGGCTGCCGGTACGTCCGTCAGCCCTCGTCTGGATATTGCTCTTCTGCATCTTGACTCCTGTTGAGTGCCTAACGCTCAGGTTCCGACGGTCGCCTTGCCGGACAGCATCAGAGTCGTGATGCCGGCCACGATATAGACGAGAAACGTGACGCCGGCGACTCTCGCGTTGGTCCGCCGAGTCACTTGGCCCGTTCCACGTTTGCCCGCCACCTACCGCGTGAGAGCCTTGACCGAGAACTGGAACGGGCCGAGGCCTGCCGAACGATGCTCGGCGTCCAGGCCTTCCTGATCTTGGGGAGCACCTTGATGCGGACCACCCAATACAGCAATAGGGCAAACGGGAGGAGCGCTGGAATGGAAAGCAAACCGCTCTCGCGTACCGGGGCAGGGAACAGCTTCGCCTGCCCGAAGAAGAAAGAGCCAGTCGCTATGAAGAACGCGAAGCACATGCGCGACAGATGCCGCGTCAGGCGCGCCGTGCCGCGGAAGCCGCCACGCGCGATCATTCTCACGTCTAGCGCCGTTCCGAGCAGCGCGGCACCGCCGAACACGTAGTACAGCACTGGGCGATAGCCGTCCAACCTGCCGGTCGGGCTCTGCGCCGCATACCAGCCTAACGAAAATCCGGCGATCGCGACTGCCAAACCAAGGACAGCCAATACGACTTCCCAGCGGCCGATCTCGTTCGGCTCTCGCTTTACGGTCAGCCAGGCTGTCGCCGTCAGGTAGAAGGTCATCGACCCACCCATGACGTTGCCCATGATCGGCGTGATGAAGATCGAGATGTAGGTGCCGGTCGCCGCCATGATCAGCATGGCGACGAAGAACACGTTTCCAGCCTGCTTGTGGAGCGGCGAGCCTTTGAGAAACGTCATCGCCGCGGCGCCAGACATGAGGGCCGTCATCCCCATGGAGATGTGCGCCCAACGCAGAATCAGGTGTCCCGTCGTCATTGTGGCTTCCTATGGCAATCCCATAGAAGGGAGTGCACCCATAACGGCGGGCCCCGACACAGAGTTTCAGGCCGTCAGTTGCACGCTCTGACCTCTGACCTCAGACCTCCGACCGGTCAGTACGATGCCGCGCAGTGAGCGACGGAGCCGAACGCGCCAGAGCCAGTACAGCATCGTCGCTAGCACGACGACCATTGGCAGCGCGATCGCCGGTCCGGGGAGCCGTATCTGCTGTTTGGCGAGTATGCTCGCTGCCTGCACCGAGAACGACAGCGCCGCGAGGAAGAGCGCGATGCTCATGCGCCAGAGGTGCCGCGCCAGCCTTGGGCCTCCCTTGAGCGGACCGGAACGCATCACCCGCAGATCCCCAGCGGCGCCTAACAAGCCGAACGTCGCAAACATGAGGAATGGAAACGCCGGCATTCCGTTGCGCCGGCCGCCGTTTGCGATCGCTTCCAATCCCCACATGAGCATGACAAATCCCACGCCTAACGCCACCAGCATGGCGCCGACCTCGACCCAACGCGCCTTCTGCGATCCAGGAGCGAGAGGCCGCACGGTCGTCAGCGCTGTGATGATCAAGTACGACGTGAGCGTCGCAGCTGGAATGTTGATCGCCGGAGCTTTGTTGCGCGTGAGCGCTAGCACGACACCGAACGTCGCCATCGTCAGCATCGAGTAAACGAAGATCATGCCGCTTCGACGGTGCACGGTCGCGCCCTTGATGACGTAAAGCGCGACGTAACCGCAGAGCAGGCCGACGGTGCCTGCGAGAATGTGCAGCAGTGCTGTCATCGGCGATTGCTTACGAACGCATGGTGATCGCCGGGTCGATGCGCGAGGCGCGTCGCGCAGGAATCCAGCACGCGAGGAGACCGATCGCAGCCATCGTCAGACCGACGCTGACGAAGGTTGCCGGGTCATTCGGCGCGACGCCGAAGAGCAGCCCACGAATGATGCGCGCGGCGAAGAACGCACCCGTGACGCCCAACCCGAGCCCAATCACCACGAGCACGCCGCCTTCCTTGATGATCATGCGCTGCACCTGGCCTTGCGCCGCGCCGAGTCCCATGCGGATGCCGATTTCGTGCGTCCGCGCGCTCACTGAGAAGGCCAGGACACCGGCGATTCCCACACTGGCGATGATCAACGCGAGCAAGCCTAACGAAGAAATAAGCGCAGCATTGAGGCGCCGAGGCGAGACACTCTGATCCTTGATCTGCTTGATCGTCTTCACTTCTTCGATCGGCGCTGTGGGAGCGAGGCGCTTAACAATTCTTGTCGCCGCGGTCGTGAGCGCCGCAACGTTGCTGTCCGCCCGGATCACAAAACCGCCACCCAGCGACAGCTCTTGCGCGAAGGGCATGAAAACAGCC
>CBQVAZ010000194.1:0-6537 GCA_967720205.1 uncultured Gemmatimonadaceae bacterium
GTTCCTCGAAGATGAAGAGCCGCTCGCCGTCGAAGAGCACGTTGTTCTTTTCAGGCGCGATCGATTCCGGCGGGCCAACCACCGGTGGGTGATCCGGTTTGATCGCCACCTCGAAGAACGGACCGCCACTCGGCGCCGGGTACGACTGTCCCGGGCCGAACACCACAATTTCGCCACGCGCTAGGATGCGCGTATCGGTGCCCGCTCGGAGCTGCGTGTTGCCTAACGCAACGATGACGCGGTCGCCGCAGTTAGGCAGGGCCGCCGACGCGCATGGCGCCGCGTCGCGCGTGACACGAACGTAGGCATTCTCAAGCGCTGCCACCTGTAGCAACCCGACGATCAGTGCAACTGGCATTTAGATCGGGATAAAGTAGTCACAGTATAGCGTATCCTCCGCGGTTGCCGCTTTGAATTTCCCCCGCACGTCGGCGACAACGTCCGCAACCTTCGGCAATCCGTGATCAGCACGGATGACACGTCCTTTCGTTTTCTTGGTGAGCTCCGCTAAAAGGCCAGGAAACGGCATCTCCCAGTGCTTTGTGTTGTTGGCGAAATCCTGATTTACTGGGATCATTGCGACCAGCTCATCACTCGTCATCATCTCGAGGCCTTTCTGCTTGAGCGTCGCGTTATGACTTCCGTGATGGCCAACCTTATAGAGCACGGTTCGGCCGAGTAGATCCTCGGCCTTCACGTGGACAGTCGTGCCGGTATCTGACTTGGCCTTCCATGTACCTTCGTGCCAGGAGAGCCAGTTCCCGACTTGTGCGTCGGCCGCCATGAGAATCACCCTCCGCGCGTTTCCGACTTCGATGGCGAGTGCCAGGCTAGAGTTGTTCGTTAGGGAGTCGAGCTGTAACGCGAGCGTCTCTGCCTCGGCAAGCCAGTCGTCATCGATGCGTCGCCAGGCGTCCTCGTCGGAACCGTTGAATCCGTAACGCTTCGTAAAGAACATTTCGCCCCGCGCACTTGGGGAGGGGTAGTCAGCGCGAGCGGCTGGTATCCGCCACTTCCTTGCGTCCTTCCCTTCGGCGATTTGCCAGCGCCACTCGAATGGCACTGCAAGAATTGGCGCGTCAGCCGCCGAAACGTTAGGCATTCTGTTCGAGAGGAATGCGGGTACCGCCGAAAACGTAAAAGGAGTCTGATACGTTTCCGGATCATCCTTGGAGTCGTTCATCTGGCGGAAGAGCGCTTCCTTTACTGGCGGGCCGAGCGGGTATACACGAACGCCCGGCAGGAGCTCGACGACGTCCTTGTGCGGCTCAAGAAATTTCACGCTTGTCGTGACGTCGTCGCGGAGCCAACGCTTGATAACGCCGAGCTGCTCTGAATAATCGGCTCCAAGCGGACCGCCGAACTCCAGCACACTCTCGAGGCGGCCCGTTCTTCCTTTGAATGCAACCTTCTTGTTCGCGTCTTGCAGCGCGAGCCGCAGACCGATCTTCAACTTGGCTTCGAGGGTCCTTAGCCACGCGGCGCGCGGTTCTCCCGGCTTTTCACTCCAGGGAAACCAAACCTCCTTGATCGTTATCTGCTGAGTGAAGATGTCGTTCGCATGCTTAAAGCCAATTAGGTGATCGTAGTGCTCGTGCGTCGCGACGACCACGTCGATGGTCCCGTTGGTCGCGGTGCCGATATGCGACACAATGTCGCGCATCCTCTGTTTTTCGTTAGGCGATTGGAAGAAGACGCCGCAGTCGACTAACATGTGGAGCGGCGCCGGCTGCCGAGGGAATGACAGCAGAAAGCAGTCGCCAAGGCCGCTGCGGTACATGCGAACGCGCACGGAATCGGCGAGGCTCTTCTTCGGCGAGGCCGCTACTTTCTTGGCCGCTTTCTTTTTCGTCTTTTTGGCTGCCATTGGATCCTCAAATCGCGCGATGCAGGAATGCAAACGGCTCCGCGTTTTGATCGCGCAGCGGGTCGCTGAAATACGTCGCGCGCAAGGATGCTCCAACGCTTCCCTGGAGGAAGGCGCGCTGACGCTCTATGCGACTCTTACTCGTTAAGCGTTTCCGAATGGCGTACTGCAGCTCCAGGGTATCGAGGTCGAGAATGACTGTGCAGCCGCCGCGGAATGTAAAGCTGTTCTCGTCGCTGACGTCGCGCTTGTCGTCGATCGGCAGTCGCCGACGTTGCGTAATCGTGATGACGATCTGCTGCAGCATGTCGCCGTCCGGGCCGGCGCGACGCGCTGGGCGGGCCGAGTGCACCTCAAAGACAGGCACACCGCTCTCTTTCGTTTTCAGTCCTTCGGGTACGCGTTCTGGTGTGAGAACGAGACCCGTGATCTCTTCAAACTGTGACATCAGGCGCGGTCGATGGCTGGCAATGGCGGTGTGCAGCCTTTCGCATATTTCGCGCTCGCGCCTGAAAATCATCGCCCGCACGCTTTCGCGCGTGGGATCGCGCCTAACGCCGATAGTCTCTTGCAGGTATGTGCGCAGGTGATCCCCTATGAGCTGGAAGTGTTCGCGTGTGGCACTCTTGCCTGTCACTTGCTGCCACCGCAGGCTGTCGACAGATAGGGAGCGTACGTCGCGCGGATAAATGCCGCGACGCCTGAACGCTTCGATGAAGGCGAGGCGGTAGTACTTGTCATCGTTCGGCACGATATCGAAATCCGCCGTGATAACGGCGCGCAGGTACTCGCCGAACGTGAGATCAACTGGTGGGCAGTAGTCCAACGCTCTGATGCACATGTTGAGCACGTGCTGAGCTGATTTTGACGCCTCGTCCGCGAGACGTTCGACCAAGTCTGGATGAATCGCGCCTGCGGGTAAAACCCCTGACCCGCCGGTCGCTAGTCGGAACAGGTCGGCCACGCGGGCTCGGTAGATGGAGAGGAAAGCGTCGAAAACTGCGCCCACGAGAATCGCGCCGCGGTCGTGCGGCTCGAACACAGTCTCGTAGTCGGTGGGATCAGGATCGGCAGGGCGCCAATCGTGCTTCTCTGGATCCACGTATCCACCTAACGCGGAACGGAGAGCTCCGCGGCGCCCGGTTGCACGCCCGAATTCCTGCGCTAACTCACCCAGGAGACTCTGACTGGCCAGATCGCCGCGCTTGCGTGCGATCTGGTGCTTTACAACCTCCGGGAAGCTGAAGTGCTGGAAGAGCGCCACGATGTCCGCGATCGCCTCATGGAACGCGAGGACGTCGGGATGCGTGGGCTCGATGAAACGGCGGTGCATGCCGTCGATCAGCGCATGCGTCGTTTCATGCGCGACGATGTCGTGCGATAGACAAGTAAAGATGGTGCCACCGGGAAACTGAGTGCCGCGATCGACTGGTTCGGCGGGGAAATAACCAAAGAGCAGGGCGCGTCGCGGAGGACTGTAGAACGCGTTGGCCTGCCGCATTGCATGCGGGTAGATGCGCAGCCTCTCTACAAAGCCGTCGTTCTTTGAATCCGTGCGTCGAGACCAGAAGACACGCCTGCCTAACGCGTGCTCGAAATTCGTGATCGTCGTCATCGCCACGCCGTAGACCATCTGCTGATGGAACTGCGGGTTGCCTTCGGACGGTGGCAAACCGTCCTGCGCGAGCAAGAACGGATCGTTCAAATCCACCGGCGGATAGAAACACTTGCTCGCCGGATCATGGTCGATGACCTCCAAATACTCGCCAATGGGTCCCGGGGCCAGATCTTTTTCCCAGCGCACCGGGAGTGTCACTTCGTTGATGAGCGCCGTCTCCATCGCCGTCGAAGCGCCAGGGTCCAAGGCGTACGCCCGGACGCGGCGATGCGGTGGTTGTCGATCGCTCCGCATGTACTCCGTCTCCGCTCCCACGGACTTTTTGGCCACCCGCATCGTAGCAGTGTAGTCGTCCAGCCGCTTTGGCTTGGCGCGTGCTCTGGTGCGTCGCGCAGTCTTCGACTTCCGCTGCATGACTCGGCCTCGGGACTAAATGGTTTGCGACGAGTGCGAAGTTGTACTTGCTGCGCGTTTATGCGGACACCGAGTGTAACCTGAGGTCACTCAGTGTAACCGACACGCCGAAAACCTTGTTGATCACCGTCGTCAACGTCGGATATCGCTCCACCAACTTCTGGGTCGTGAGCGCAGGCACATCGCGCCTGCTCGTGGACCTCGGTTGGCCCGGGATGTTCGGCGCGCTCGCAGCGAACCTCAAACGCATGGGTATCCCGATGAATGAGGTGCGCTACGGTCTCGCGACGCACTACCACATCGATCACGCGGGCGCTGCTCAGGATCTCAAGAATGAAGGGATGCGACTGCTTGTCACCGAAGAGCAGGTCTCCGCGATTCCGAAGATGAAGCAGTGGACGAAGCCGCGCGACAACTACACGGACATTGCCACGTTCGACAACGTGGTGATCAAGACTTCAGAGAGCCGAGCGTTTCTCGCAAAGCTCGGAATAACAGGAGAGATCGTACACACGCCCGGCCATTCGGACGACAGCGTCACGCTCGTGCTCGACAACGGCATGGCCTTCACGGGTGACCTAACGAGTCCAACCATGGTGGCCGATGAAGACCCGGGCGTCGTCGCGAGCAGCTGGCAGAAGCTGCGCGACCTTGGTGTGACAACGATTTATGGCGGCCACGGCCCCGTGCGCTCGATGTCCTCAGCAGGCTGAGCGTTAGGCACTCGAAGCGTCGTTTGCGCGCGCCACGCTATGGTCTGAACTTTCGCTTCAGCGCCTCGATTTGCTGCTTCACATCCTTCATCGATCCGCGCAACGCGAAATCGGATGGACTGGCGCTTCGGCTGCCGCCGAGAAGCGTGCTGCCAGGAATGTCCGGTGGGAAGTTGTTTCCAGCGCAATTGTTGTAGCTCCATGTCTGCGCATAGAACGTCCCACTCATTTTGTCGAAGAAGCTCTGATAGAGCGCGAACTGCTGTTGACCTGCCGTCAGAACTGACTTCTGCGGATCTTGGTCAAACAATGTGATCAAATTTCCGTTTACATCGGAGACGACTGCCTTTGCCGAAGTCTGCCTGCGCGGATTGAACACGTAGTTGAGGAACTGTGGCCCGTATGGCAGTCCACGCAGAGTGAGATCGGGACTCTTCACCGGTGAGAGGAACGTGTAAGTGTTCGAAAGCAACAAGAATCCGTTCGTGCCAAGGACATCTACTTGATAGGCATTCCCAAGGGCGTCGTACCGCAGGGTGGCAAAGACGCCGAACGGCACGCTCTCACGCCGCGTCAGCTGCCCTTTTGCATTCCAGGTGTTGACGAGGATGTCGTCGATCAACCCGGTAAAGCCGTTGAACCAGACTTCTTTCACGATCTTACCGGCGACGTACTCGTATGTGATTGACGCGAGTGTGATGTCACCTAACACATAGCGTGCGCGATTCAGAACGCCCTGGACATCGTACTCAGGCAGATACGAGCCAAAGCCATCGTACCATCTGCTGACTAATCCGCGGCTGTCGTACTGGTAGATTTGCAAAAACCCGTCTTGGCCCAAATTGCGCACCACCTGGCAGTTCTGTCCGGGATTCTCAGCGAGGCTGAGGGCGTCGCGCACCGAGTTGTTGTCGGGCCCGGACATATCAGTGCGACAGCCGGGCAACCACAGCATGAGCAAGAGCAAGGATCGCCAACTGGACACGACGCGCATACGATTCTCCTGCTACGTAGGGACTGAACGGCCGGTGCTTAGTTCAGAGTGTAAAGACTTGTTATGCACCTGTCCAATTCGATGTGATGGCAAGCACAGCAGTCACGGCCGTGCCTAACCAGAAACAAGCGCGAGATCTTCCAATGATTGCGCGGACATTTCGACTCGTTGCGTGCTGCTGGAATGCGTCTCTCTTGCTCGCGTGCGGCCGCGGGCCGGTCGAGCGCGCGACGACGACTAATCCGCCGCCAACAACAACGCCCGTCCCATACGAGCTCGTTTGGGCCGACGAGTTCAATGCTCCCGGTCTTCCGGACGCGAGCAAGTGGGGCTACGACCTTGGTGACGGCTGCCCCAGCATCTGTGGGTGGGGCAACAATGAGCTGGAGTACTACACGGCGAACCGCAGCGAGAATGCGCGTGTCGAAGACGGCAACCTCATTATCGAAGCTCGACGCGAAAACTTCGGCTCACGCGCATACACGTCCGCTCGGCTCGTAAGTCGTACCAAAGGCGATTGGGCCTATGGGCGTTTCGAGATTCGCGCGAAGCTGCCGTCGGGCCTCGGTACGTGGCCCGCCATCTGGATGCTCCCGACGGACTGGTCGTACGGCGGTTGGCCCGCGAGCGGAGAGATCGACATCATGGAGCACGTCGGGTTCGCGCCGGATTCGATCCACGGCTCGATTCACACGAGTGCGTACAACCACACAAAAGGCACTCAGCGCACGAGAGCGATCACAATCGCCGACGCCGAGAAAGCATTTCACGTCTACTCGATCGAGTGGTCAGAGGAGCGCATCGACTTCTACGTCGACTCGACGCGCTATCACTCGTTCTCAAACGAAAAGAGCGGCTTCGCGGTGTGGCCCTTCGATCGCACGTTCCACCTGTTGCTGAACATCGCCGTCGGTGGCAACTGGGGCGGCCA
>CBQVAZ010000195.1:0-6529 GCA_967720205.1 uncultured Gemmatimonadaceae bacterium
TGAAGCTCCCGCCGCCGCGTCGCGGGACGGCTTCGAAGCGCACGATAAAAGAGGCCCGCAACGCGAGCAAAGCTGGAGCGAAGCGGACCAAACGGCGTCCGTCGCCCGCTCGGTCGCGTGCTTCGCTGCGGCGCTTGCGACGGCAGCCGCGAAGGGCGGCCTCGCCACAAGCATTGGCGCGGCACGCGCGGACTGTTGCGCGCAGCCGAACGGCGGCGCAGCGCCGAGCGTCAGCGCGCAAGGCCGTACGCACGAAGGGACCGAGAGCACGCTCCGCAGCGGCACGCAAGGCGGCACGCACCCGCGCTCGCCGCGCCTAACGCTCTCGCTCGTTAGGCCCCGATCCACCGGCGCGCGCGCGCGTCGCCGGTTCCTGCATCGCACACCTCGGAGCGCCACGCGCGGTGGATAGCCGAACGCGTCGGGGGGCGTATATTCACGCCCCTCCTTCCACCCGTGCGAGGGCTCCGTGTCCGAAGTATTCGTCGGGACTGTCGATGTCGTAGAGCGACGTCTTTTCCCGGATGAGATCATCATGATGGCGGCACCGGGCGCCGCCGTCGGCGAACTCGAAACCGTCGGCACGAACGTTCTCATAATCCGGCTGAATGCGAATACCGGGGAGATCGTCTGCGGTGGCGACTCACGTGGCGGCACCCTAAGGCTCCTCAACGGTCTGTTGCGGGAGACTGTCACGCTCGACGCTAAGTTCTCGAACCTGCGAATGGGCGGCAACGGATCGGACGGCGATATCCTCCTGTTCGCAGGCGCGGGTAACCGCAACGACGATGGCCAGGCGACGATCCACCTCGACGGCGGGACGGGCGACATTCTCTTTCGCAACGGAGACTGCGCCGAGGAATTCGACTTCGCCGAACCAGATTCAATTCTCGCGGGCAACGTCGTGGCGTTGGCTGACGATGGCCGACTACACCTCGCCTGCCAACCATATGATCGCCGGGTTGCCGGTATCGTCTCTGGTGGAGGCGACACGAAGCCCGGCATCATCCTCGGCCGCGACCCCTCGCGCAAGAGTCGCCGGGCCGTTGCGCTCATCGGCAGGGTGAATTGTTGGATAGACGCTGACTACGCGCCTGTCGAGGTTGGTGATCTACTCACAACCTCAGCTACGCCGGGTCACGCGATGCGTGCAGCCGATCCGTCGCGTGCGTTCGGCAGCGTGATTGGCAAGTCGATGGGTTCGTTGCGCTCCGGGAACGGCCTCCTGCCGGTTCTCGTAGCGCTGCAATAACGCCCTCAACTCGTTAGGCATACTTCATGGACTCGTTGCGTTTCTTCCAGAGCACCCTGAAGCTGCCGGGATTTCGCTCGGTCCTGAACGACTTCTTCGGGATGTTTCAGGTGCCGGCTGGAGCGGCGATCTCCTTGCGACAGCAGATGGAGCGCTTACGGCGTCCGAACATCATTCACATCAACATCATCCGTGTCGCGTTCGATGCCCTAACGCCAACAGAACGGGAAGACGCGGAGCGCGAGCTCGACACCATCGTGCTGCGCACACGCCAGATTTACGATCAAATAGCGCTTGGCATCGGGCGCGTACAGCATTTTGTGATCAGTGCCGCACAAGCTGGCGGCTTGGCCGATATCGGCAGTGACGGAGAGGCGGACGATATCTGCGGTCATTTTTCCGTCGACAACGATGGCATCGATGCGTTCATGGTGCTGACATACGCAGGCAACAGAATAGGCTCGTCGCGTTCGCCGGGCGCTTGTGACAAAGATGGAAAGAGCTCGGGCGTCGTCATTGAGGTGACGCAAGCCGACCACGAGCTGACGGCGACAGCTTTCGCGCACGAGCTTGGCCACTACCTCGGCTTCGATAGCCATTCCAGCGATCCCGCCAACCTGATGTCGTCAGCCGGTGGCCGTGGCCTGACAGAACGTCAGGGCGAAACGATGCGCGGCCACTGCTTCGTCACTGATATCCCCGAGCTGCAGTAGGAGGTTCGATGTCGTTGCTACGTACGTTGCGCCTGCCAGACGGACCGCCTAACGAGCCTGCCTCAGGAGAAGCAGCTGCGCCGACGCTGCGCCAGATTCGCGACGCGGTGCGCGGCAAGCTCGAGGGCGCATCGCGCGCCGACGCAGTGGAGCAGCTCGCGGCTTCGGACTATCCGAACAAACACCGCGACCTCGAGGTGCTCCTCGACGACGAAAGCGCTCCATCTCGCCTTCGTTATCTCGCTGCGGTCAGCCTGGCGAGAGCCGACACGCGCGCGGCGCATCAAATCCTGCTCCGCGCCACAACAGTCAAGGATCCGCGCGTCCTGGCTGGCGTGATGCGTGCGCTGGGACAGATCGGCGGAAAGACAGCGCTGGACGCGATCAACAATGTCGGGCCTAACGTGAGCAGCCCAGCACGCGCGCAAGCGGAGTTTGCGGCCATTCGTATAGCGCACAGGCTCGGGCTCGACGGATATGTGCCACGCGCGCCGGCGCCGGCGGACGTCCTCGAGCTGCCGCCGGAAGCTGGCGCCCGTCTGCGGATCCGCCGAGCGCTGACGACTGAAGTCGAACGAAGCCTGTTGTCGCTTGGCGCGCGACCATACGGAATCGAGCTCGCCGAGCATCCGATGTACGAGTTTCGCTGCGATCGATGTTCCGGAATGATCATGCTCAACCGCGACTATACCGACGGCGACGCGCTCGGCGTTCTGCGACAGCGTTCGGCCATCTTTGGAATCGGCGCTCTGCGAAACGACACGTTAGGCACGTACTCTGTTGCGGCGCTCTTCCTCACCGCTCCCAACGGCGGCGCGGGCGACAAGATCGCGATCTCCGTGCATCTGACGAATGGAGATCGTGTCTTTGGAGGCGAGGCGACGATCAGCGGAGATACGGCGCGCTGGACGCTGCATGCCGTGCGACGTCTCGGCGCGTTTCCAATTCGAGCCGAGGGTGAGTTCAAGGCGGGTCATCTCGCGATTGGGGACGCCTGGTCTGGAACACGGATCGTTCATCAAGCGCGACCAGCGTTGCTGGACACGGACAGCGTCAGAGATTTGCGCCAACACTCCAAACGAGGCTGACATGCGCTCTGCAGTAGTTCGTCACGCGGCCATCATACTGGCCGCGCTGCCATTCGCCGGCACACAGGCGCAGGTCACGGCGATCCGCGCTGGCCGCTTGCTGGATCCGGAGCGCGGCGTCGTGACGCCAAACCAGATCATTCTCGTCGAGAGTGGCCGGTTCACTCAAATCGGAGCCGCGGGATCGGTTGCGATTCCAGCCGGCGCCGAAGTCATCGATCTGTCGAGCCTAACGGTGATGCCTGGTCTCGTGGACGCGCATAACCATCTCGCGCTCACGTACAAGGACGAGCCGGAGAGCAACGTCTACTACTACACGTACGTCGCGGACCCGACGCCGCTGCGCGCGATCCAGGCCGTGTCAAACGGGATGCAGATGCTCTCGTCAGGCTTCACGATCATCCGCGACATGGGGAACAACGGCAACTACGCCGACGCCGCCCTGCGCGTCGCGGTCGAGCAGGGATGGGTGCCGGGGCCGACGATCATCAACTCGGGGATCATCATCGGCGGGATGGGCGGGCAGTTCTGGCCCACACCCGAGATGGCCAAGGACCACAACATCGTCTATCCCGAGTATCTCGACGCCGATACGCCGGACGAGATCGTCAAAGCCGTTAGGCAGAACGCGCTCTTCGGCGCGACAGTCATCAAGATCTGCGTCGACTGCAAACCGTGGGGCTATTCGGTCGACGAGATCAAGCTCTTCATCAGCGAGGCAGCGAAGATTGGCTTCAAGGTCGAGGGCCACGTCCAAACGCGGGATGGTGCTCGTCGCGCGATAGAAGCGGGGATCTGGTCCATCGCGCACGACAACGGTCTGGATGAAGACATGCACCGCGGCATGGCGGCCAAGGGGATATTCCGCGCGGGCACCGAAACGCCGATCAGCCTAACGGGTCACACAACTCCCGATCGTTACGCGCGCACGGTAGCCAAACTCAAGAACGCATACGAGCTGAAGGTGCCGCTCACGTTCTCGACCGACGCCGACTACTACGTGCCAGGCAAGACGCGCGGAGAAGTGGCGATCGAGTTCATCGAAACGTGGAAGGCGGCGGGGATTCCTGCGGCTGACATCATCCGCGCGATGACAGTGACCGGCTACAAGGTGAGCGAGACACTCGACAAGCGCGGGCTGATCAAAACAGGTCTCGCCGCTGACCTCATCGCCGTCGACGGGAATCCGCTCGAGCGCATCGACGCACTACGCAGCGTCAAGTTCGTCATGAAGAACGGCATGGTCTTCAAGCGCGACGGTGTGATGACACCCGAGAAATTCTTCCACGGCGGGCCCGTGAATGGCTGGAGGATTCGGTAACGAGTCTTAACTCTCAGCTCTTAGAAGGAGCCACCTCAGAGCTCAGAGCCGCCGGCTCGTTAGGCAGCCGCAGCACGAGCGCCAATGCGGGCATGTAGACGCTGATGAGGACGATGTCGGCGAGCTTCGGTAGATAGGCAGCGAATGTTGCTTCGTGGATGGCCCCTTGCCACAGGAAGGCCACGCCGGTGCAAATCGCGAGTATGAGCGCTTCCTGACGATTCCGCGTGATGAGAAAGAGCGCCAATGTCTCGTAGATCGTCACCGAGTGCGGGATGATGGCGAACGCAAGCAGCAGCCATGCTTCCTTGCGCCGCCATCGCAAGAGCGCGAGGAGCAGGAGCGGGCCGCCTCGCGTCACGTGCAGCACAAGCGGCTGGAAGTGAGTCGACCGGCTGATTGCACCGAGCCAATCCGCCACCCAGGACGGCTGCACGGCGAACGAGACCAAGAGCAGGATGGCCCCACCGATCAGCGCCACGCGCCGTTGCTGCCACGACCCCGCGGGCGACATCGCCAGCGCCACGTTAGGCTTGGCTACCCAGAGCCATGCGAGCGGTGGCCACAACGTGGCAACGATCAGCAGCGGCGACCATTGCGCGGCGGCCGCGCTGATCATGAACGACATGGAGAGCAGCGCCGGCCAGCGAAACCAGCCGGCGCCGAGGAAAACCCAGGAGAAGAGCGCCGAGGAGACGGCGACAAAGGTGATGCGCGCCGCCTGCAGCGAGAGGAAACCTAACGGGAGCGCTATGAGCGCCGCCGGCAGCGGATAGTAGAAGTCGAACTCCAGCGGAAAGGGGCGTCCGGGTCCGATGACCATATACGGCGACTGACCGTCGAGTATTGCTCGTGCGGCGTACCAGACCTGATCGAAGTCAGTAAGCTGACTGTGCTCGACCAGGATGTCGCGCATGAGCCAGAACACGCCCCAGACCGCTGCGGCGAGCGATACCAGAACGCGCTTTGATTTTGCGGGCGTCTCGGTTTCGCTGGCGAAGCGTGAGTTCATCGCCTGAGTAACCAGTCCATAGCCCTTAGCTCTTAGGTGTGCGTGTGCGACCTAAGAGCTAAGGCCTAACGACTATGGCCTACCGAGGTGGGTTGAGAATTCGATCGATCTGATCGCGCACGTCTTCCAGATGCGCTCGAGTCGCCCGATCATTGGTCTTGCCTAACGCGGCGCGAGCACTCGCGTCGATCGACCGCAGCTCGGCACGGAAGAGCGAGCGGATATCGCTCGTGGCACGGGCCGGACCGATCTGCTGCAGGAACTGCTGCGGGAAGCCAGCCGGCGGCGTGAACGGCGGCGGGTTGATCTTATTCGCCGCCTGCGTGAGATAGCTGCGCTGCAACTCGCGGCGCACGGCGTCGATCTTGACAGTTGGCGCCGAGAGCTCGCTCCAGATACCGGCACGGATGTCGGCGAGATACTCGCCTAACGAATAGCCGCCAGTGCCGTTGCCGTCCAGCACGTCAAACTCGATGATGCGCTCGAGTCGGCGGTCGTTCCACAGATTATTCAGCACGCCCGCCTGCTGCTGGTTGATGCGGCGGATCGCGCCTTCCACCTCGATGCGGCGCAGAATCTCCGGATTCAGGAAGAACGTCGGCGTGGCGAAGGCGTTGGCGTTGAGGAAGAGCACTGCTTCCTTCTGCCGAGCCTTGGGATACGGTGCATAACGCAGGCCTTCCTGGCCGGCGTATTTCTCCTGCGAGATCGCACCGCCCGGAATGATGGTGACGTGGCGCAGCTCGTTCCCCCACTGCCCGATCAGTCGACCGTACAACTCGTTCAGGTCGTCGAAGTCTTCGCCAGGGCGAACTGATGCTGGAATCAAGAGCGGCACGATCTGTTTCACGCTCTTGATCCCCCAACCCGTTGCCTTGACGGGATCGGCATCGCCCACGGCCTCTGTCTGATCGCCAGGATCGGCGCCGCGCGAGTCGCTCATGTTGAAGCGGAACCACGGCGTCGCGTCCTGCTCGCGCGACCACTTGTCCAGCGTCGCCCATTCCTCGTCAGGCGTCTTGGCGCCAGGAATCGGCGCGTATCCCCAGTGCGTGATGTACTTGTCCCACGGGCCGATTCGCGGTACCAGGTCCTCGAGATCGATCTTGTCTTCAGGCTGAGCTGTGTAGTTGAAGCGCGAGT
>CBQVAZ010000196.1:0-6481 GCA_967720205.1 uncultured Gemmatimonadaceae bacterium
GGATTGAGCACGCCGCGGTCGACTTCCCACTGAAGGAACGCAAGCTCCGAGCTGCCGAAACCGTATACGGTTGGAATCTCTTGACGATCACCGAACCCGTACTTGCGGTAGAAATCGCGCCGCATCTGCACGCGGCCCGCTGGATCGTCGGCGACAGCGTCGACCTTGCTGCGCGCTGCTCGTTCCAATTCAGTAATGTCCACGACTGGCATTAGCACGCCGCGCTAAAAGCGCGCGTTCACACGAGTGACGAAGAAGCGTCCGAGCTTTGCGGAGCCGATGAATTCCTGGTGCACGGCGTTGAACAGATTGCTCACGTCGAAGATGACTGTCGAGTGCGTATTGCGCGGCAGCCGGACGGCGAGCGAGAGATCGACAGCGCTATAGCTATCGACGACTCCAACGTACGCCGGCGTGTTGACCGAGAATGACCCGAGCGTTCGGCCGCGCAGATCAACGGTGAGGCCGCGGTTATCGTCACGAAACCGGGCGCCGAGGGCGGCCTTGTTGCGCGGCACATTGAACAAGAGAAACGCACTGCCGACACCTAACGAGACGGAGTCGCGGCTTACCCAGGAATAGCTCGCGTTGCCGCTCAGGCACGGCGTCAGTTGACCGTCCAGTGAGACATCGATCCCGGCATACGAAAATGCGCCGCCCTGATCCCCGAAAGGCGCGACGAGAATGTCGGCGCCGGCGCTGCGATCCGTCGCGATCGTCCCCACAGGAATCTGCCCAATGCCCGCGGCGAGCTGCTGCGCCTGCGCCGCCGGCATGAAGCCGCTCAAATAGCGCGACAGAGATGCCACGTCGAAGAACACATTCGGTGTGAGAACCGAGGCGCCGCTAGCGAAGACGTGACTGGCACGCGTGTGGTAGACGTCGATGCCTAACGAAGCATTCGCGAAGACGGCCTTGTAGCCGGCCTCGAGCGACTGTTCTTCCTGACGCCGGATCGGCGCGAAGCCAGCGAGCTGCCCCGCGCTCACAGGATCGAACGCACCGCTCACGAAATTCAGCGCGCCGAATTGGGTCGCGACTTGCGCAGCCGTCGGCGGTGGCAGCTGCGAGATGTCCACACCCTGAGCCTTGAGCAGAGCGACGATCACGGGCCACATGCGCGTCGCCTCAGCTGGTACAGGCGAGGCCGTTCCCCCGAATTGGGCGGGCACGCGCATGCAGACGCCACTGCAGTCGCGCAGCACGTTGAGACCGGACCCGCCTAACCCATGCAGCTGGATATTGAATGGCAGCGGCCCGAGCGGCCCAAGAGAGAAGTCCGCGAACATCAGCCGCGCGGCAGGCTGCTCGAAGCTGCGACTATATGTAAGGCGCAGCGTCTGCGTCGGCTGCGGCTTGAAGACGATGCCGGCGCGGGGCGAGAGGAACCATGCTTCGTCGAGTCGGTTGTGATGGTCCAGCCGCAGCGCTCCGATCACGTCGACCTTTGGTGAGATCTCGCTCGTTAGGTGCGCATAGAGGCCGCTCTCGATGACTTTGTCGTCATCCTCGAAGCGCCCGTTGAGCGTACCGTCGGTGCGAGGATCGGTCCATTGCACGTCCACGCCATACTGCAGGCGCGAGCCGCCGAATAGCGCCTCGTGCTTGAGCTGCGCGCTGATCAGCCGCGACTTGTTCGTGATGAGCTGTCCATTGCGCAGGTTGTAGCTGTCGCCCGCGTCTCCCCAATTGAGGCTGAGATTGGCGAACAGTCCTCCGCGCTCGAGCCGCGTTTGCGCATAGCCGTACACCCAATCTTTCGCCTGTGCCGCACCGATCTCGCCGCCCGTCTCGATGCCCGTCGCTTGCGTAATCCCCAGAGTAGACGCGAGCAGGGTTTTCTCGTCGAGACGCCAGTCGACGCGCGCGTCCCCCTGCACGGTCTCGAAGTCCTTCTCGCGCTTGCCTAACAAGAGCGTGTCGCCGCGCGCACCGGCGGCTATCGCCTGACTACGCAGCCGCTGCTCGACCTCGTCGACGAACGGCCAATCGCGGCCAGTGAAATAGCGGCCAGAGATCTTGAACCCGACGTCGCCGGCAGGGCGTGACACGCGAAACGCTGCGTCCGTGTAGGTCCTGCTTCCCGCTGCCAGCGAGACGCTCGACTCGCCTGCTTCGAGTGGCGAGCGCTTGATCACGTGCACCACGCCACGACGGCTATTGGGACCATACATGACCGCACCGGGACCACGAACGATCTCGATCCGCTCGATGTCGTCGTTCGTACTTGGGAGCAGCTGCGCGACGTTCACGCCGAGATATGGTATTGCGGAGAATCGGAAGTCAGAGAGCAGGAGCATCGAAGACGCGCTGACGCCCCTTGGTCCGCGCGATGAAAACGTCTGGGTCGCGACGCCCTTGGCTGCGTAATCGACGCCCGGCACATAACGTACGTGGTCGAGTGCTGTGACTGCCTGAGCGTCCTGCAGATCCTCGCGCCTAACAACAGACGTCGAGACTGGCGAATCGAACTTGCTCTCCCGGCTCATGGTCGCGGAGATCACGATCGGATCGAGCGATTGCGGTAACCGGCCGAGCGCAAAGTCCACGACCGTACCGGCTTCGCTAGGCGTGACGTTCATCGCGTTGGCGTTGCGGTACCCCGGTCGCCTGACGAGCAGAACGTGCGCGGTGCTTTGTAGTCCGCTCAATCTGTACGTGCCGTTGCGGTCTGTCGTCGCCGAGCCGGCGAGCTCAGTGCCCACCAGGGCGCTAACGGTACTGCCGCCGAGCGGGGTATTTGTGGTGGAATCCCGAACTGTGCCACGAATGACCCCCTGCTGTGCAAACGCGCCGTAAGGCAGCGCTATGAGAGCAACAATGGATGCGACGCAGCGCATGCGTACTCGCACGAGGGAGACGGAGACCGACCTGCAGAACGCGTTGGTGCCGGGGAAGGCACCGGTGGGACCACGCGAGCTCGGCAATAATCGAAGGAGCGAGCGGACTCGGCAAGGGTGCGAGGGCTTGTTTGGAGCTTTCATGTGGCGCTGGCAGCGCCGGGCCTAACGATCCTGAGGTCACCGTCGCGGCTCGCCAGCGGTGGCGATCGCGTCGCGGCGCGTGCCGAGAGGGCGACACAAAGCTTGCGAATGCCGTCCGTCGCCCTACGTTGTGCGGCGCGCGGCAAGCCGTTCACGCGCGCAAGAAAACTCATCCCCCGGGGGAAGCATGCGTCGGGTATTTCAAGTTGCCTCAGTGGTCGCTGTATTCGCGCTGGTTGGGTGCTATCACGCGGTCATCGAGACCGGACGTCCGGCAGGCGGCACCGAAGTGTATAAGCCGTGGGCCATGTCCTACATCGTCGGACTCATCCCGCCGCCGATCGAGAACGTGGCCTCGCGATGCCCAAACGGCGTCTCGAAGGTCGAGACGCAGCACAGCTTCCTGAACGGCCTCGTGGCCGTCCTAACGTTCAGCATCGTCACACCGATGGAGATTCGAGTGACGTGCGCAGGTGGCGGCCGTGATAACGATGCGTCACTTGCTACGGTACGTGTCGACGGGAACCCGCGCGCGGCCTTGCTGCAGGCGATCGAGCTGTCGAAAGCGACCGGACGCGCCGTATACGCGCAGTTCTAAACAGCCCGGCTAAAGCGCGGCGAGCGCAGAAATGGCGCTCGCCGCGTCGTTAGGCGTCGTTAACGCTGCCCGCCGAGGAAAAAGGTCAACCCGATGTTGAGTCGGGCGGATGTCGCGTCGATGTCGAGTCCCTCAACGCTCACACTCTCGAACTTCACCTTGTCAAACTCGCCCTTCGTCCACTTCACACCGGTATTGAGGGCGACGCGCGAGTTGAAGAAGTAGAGAAAGCCGCCGCCGAGTGTGAATCCGGCGCCCGAGATTTCGAGATCGCCGGTTCCATTTCCGAAATCGACGTCATCCTGTGATCCGACCCATCCGGTGAAGGCCCCTTCGACAAACGGTACGAAGCTCTTCCCAGGCCCGGCGAAGTGGTAGCGCAACCCAAGGTCGCCGTGGCTCAGGATCCACGATTCCCCATCGGCGTCCATTGAGGCGGCGCTTCCATCGAGGAAGATCGCGAGCTTTGGGTTGAAGCCCCAGCCGAGTTGCAGTTGCAGCCCGCCGCCGTTTTGTGTGTCGCTATCGAGATCGTCCGCTGTCAGCGCGCTGCCATTGAGACTCAATCCGAGAAAGAACCCTTTCGCGCCTGAGCTGCCCGGCCCCGAGCGCTGGCTCAACGCGATCGTAGAAACCGAAGTCAATAAGAGCCCGAGTGCCGCCGCCCGTACGTACATATGTCGTTTCTCCCGCGTGTAGTTGTGTGAACACAACTTAAACGGCGAGGAGCCCTAACGCTTGTTAGGCGAGCAATCGACGTCTCAGCCTCAGTTAACGGCCGACGTACGACTTCGAGATCATCATGTGGACTCCGACGTTGCCGTCCACAAGCTGCGTGATCTTAAGGTCGGCAGCGATCGACGCGAGCTGGTAAGCTTCCGTCTGTGAGAGCTGTTTCTTTTCTTGAATGAGCTTCACCATCTCCTGGACGGCGATGCGCGTCGATTTCACGAGGCTCGTGTCCATGCCCATCGTGATCCAATGTGTCGGCGTCTCGCCACGAGGCCACTCCAGCTTCATGTCCTTGCGCACTGTCAGCTGCAGTCGGCCGCGCAGAGACGTCTCGATCGCAGTCTGATCGACTTCGCCATCGCCTTGCGCCGCGTGTCCGTCACCGACCTCGAACAGCGCGCCCTTCACGTGGATCGGAATGTACAGCGTCGTGCCAGCTACAAGCTCCTTGTTGTCGAGATTCCCGGCGTGAATCGAGGGCGGATTGCTACTCACTCTGCCTAACGAGAGTGGAGGCGCCACGCCCATCGAGCCGAAAAACGGCTTCAGCGGCACGACAATCCCGGGCGCGAACTCGGCCGTCATCTTCTTCGAGTCGAGACGAAAGATTTTGGTCGTCGGCTTCTCGCGGTCGCACAGCTCCCGAAGGAAACCGCTGCAGCCGTTGTAGCCATAAGGGATCTTGAGATCGATCGAGAGGATCTTCACCTCGAGGACATCTCCCGAGTCTGCGCTCTCGACATAAACGGGTCCGGTTAGGATATGGCCGCCGGGACCGCGATCAGTGACCTGTGTGACGATGTCTCGCAGCGATTGTTCGATCTCGGTCGGCGGGACGCCAGCTGTTTCGAGACGATCCGGCCGATTCGTCAGCAGCGTCTCGACGTCGATGATGTCGCCCGATGCGATGCGAAGCACCGGTGCCTTCTCAGCCCAGTAATAGCCGTAGGCGACGGTCTGCGGTGTGGCGGGAAGTTTGTGCGTACGCTGGGCAAGCGTGGCCGCGGGCGCAAAAACTGAGACGGACGGCAGCGCTATCGACGCTGCGATCCCTAAGCGAAAGACGCGCAACGTGAGAGTCATGCGCCGAGTATATCGGGCCCTCTGGGAAAAGCGAGAGCAGTATGGCTCTCCACGGCGCGCGACGTATCATCCGTCAGCCTAAACTTTTCCGCTCAGCGAACATGACAATCACTCGACGCGACTTCATTAACGCCGGTGTCACCGCGGCCGCGGGCGCAGCCCTAACGCCAAAGCTCTTGCACAGCCAGCCGATGGCACCCGATGCGCGCACCGCATCGAGCGCTGCGCGCCCAGTTGTCATCGCGTCTTCCAACGGACTGCGCGGCGTCAAAGTCGCGTATGACAAGGTTATCGCGAATGAGGATACGTTAGATGCAGTCATTGCCGGCGTGAACATCCAGGAGCTGGACCCGGACGATCAATCCGTCGGACTCGGCGGACTGCCTAACGAAGAAGGCGTGGTGCAGCTCGACGCGTCCTGCATGCACGGCCCCACCAAGCGCGCCGGTGCGGTCGGTTGTCTCGAAGACATCGCCACGCCCTCGCTCGTGGCCAAAGCGATCATGGACTACACCGACCACATCATGCTCGTCGGTCCAGACGCCAAGCGCTTCGCCATCAACATGGGCTTCAAGACGCAGAACCTGCTCACGGAGAAGAGCCGCCAGGATTGGCTGCGCTGGAAAGCGCGCCTCAACAAAGACGACAATTGGCTGGACCACGATGACGACGTGCGCATCAAGTTCACGCACGGCACGATCAACATGAACGCCGTGAACGCGGCCGGTGACTTGAGCTCCGTGACCACGACGAGCGGTCGCGCGTGGAAAGTGGCCGGCCGCGTCGGCGACTCGCCGATCGTCGGCGCTGGCGAGTACTGCGACAATACAGTCGGTGCCGCCGGCTCGACTGGACGCGGCGAAGCAAACATCAAAGTCTGCGGCGCGTTCCTCGTCGTGGAGTTCATGCGCCAAGGCAAGTCGCCTCAGGAAGCGCTGATGCAGGTGATCCAACGCGTCATCGCGATGACTGAAAAACGCCTGCTTGACCCTAACGGGAGACCGCTCTTCGATCTCGAGTTCTACGCCCTCGCGAAGGACGGGCGCTACGCAGGCGCGAGCTGCTACGAAGGCGGCAAGTTCGC
>CBQVAZ010000197.1:0-6447 GCA_967720205.1 uncultured Gemmatimonadaceae bacterium
CGGACCAGCGCACGCCGATCGAAGATGTCCTGCCGCAATTCTTCTCGTCGCTCGAGGGGGTGGGCGAGTTGATAGTGGTGAAAACGATCGCCGGCGGCGCGCAACCAGTTGCTGAAGCGATCGACGATGCAGGATGGCCCGAAGTGATCGGCACGCTCGGCGGCGAGAACGCAATTCTCGTGGTTTGCCGGTCAGGAGCGGCTCGTGAAAAGGTCGAAAAGAAGATCCAGCGCGCTGCAAAAGCATAATTCACGGATACATAGCCTAAGTCGTGATGGCCCAATGGCCTCAGCCACTTGCGTGAGCGCCGTTAACGTATGATTATGCAGTGCGTCTGAATAGAAATAGAATCCGGAGCATTATCATGCAGACTATCGTTCTCGCGTACTCTGGCGGCCTGGACACCTCCATCATTGTCCCGTGGTTGAAGGAGCACTATGACGCGCGCGTCATCTGTGTTGCCGGGGATGTGGGGCAGGGTGAAGAGGAGCTGCGCGGCGTGCGCGAGAAAGCGCTCGCATCGGGCGCCGATGAGTGCCACGTCGAAGACGTCCGCAAGGAATTCGTCGAAGACTTCATCTGGCCGACGCTTCGGGCCGGTGCCATATACAACCGTAAGTACTTGTTAGGCACGTCCATGGCGCGGCCGATCATCGCCAAGCGCCAGGTCGACCTCGCTAAAGCGATCGGCGCCGACGCGCTCGCTCACGGCTGCACCGGAAAGGGCAACGATCAGGTGCGCTTCGAGCTGACCTACATGACGTTCGCGCCGGACCTCAAAGTCATCGCGCCATGGCGTATGTGGGATATCAAGAGCCGTGAGGACGCGCTGCGCTACGCCGCTGAGCGCAACATTCCCGTTGCCGCGACGGCGAAAAAGATCTACTCGCGCGACCGCAACATCTGGCACATCTCGCACGAAGGCGGGATTCTCGAGGATCCGAATCAGGCACCGCCAAAGGATCTGTTCCTCCTAACGACCGATCCCGCGGATGCCCCTGCGACTCCTGAAACGGTTGTCATCGGATTCGAGTCTGGTACGCCGGTTTCTGTCAACGGTGAAAAGCTCGACGCTGTCGAGCTGCTCACGTTGTTGAATAAGATCGGCGGACGGCATGGCGTCGGTCGTGCCGACATCGTCGAAGATCGCATGGTCGGCATGAAGTCGCGCGGCATCTATGAAACGCCGGGCGGCACCCTGCTCTACACCGCACTCAGCGAGCTCGAGATGATCGTGCTCGATCGCAAGACCATGGCGGCGAAAGATCTGCTGTCGCCGCGTTATGCAGATCTCGTGTACGAAGGACGCTGGTGGACAACCGAGCGTCTGGCATACGACGCGTTCGTGAACGTCGTGCAGCAACGAGTCACCGGCAGCGTGTCGCTGCGCTTGCAGCGTGGCAACGTGACGATCGCGGGACGCCAGAGCGACCATGCCTTGTACGACGAACGCTTCGTCACCTTCGGTGAAGACGACGTGTACGAGCAGGCTGACGCGGCGGGATTCATCCGCCTCTTCGGACTGCCGCAGCGTGTGCGCGCGCTCAAGGATCAGGAGCTCATCGCACAGGGGAAGCTCGAGCCGGCGCCGACAAACTCCGCGCTGGAGATCGCGTGAATCGCGTAGACTTGGTGGAAGCGCCTGCTCCGGCGCGCGCTGTCACCATGCCGAACGATTTCACTCCACGACCCGCCGTTCGCTCGGACGTTCCTGTGCCGCTAGCAGCGGCGCCGTCCGACGCGGCGCCTAACGAAAGCGATACGCATCGTTTGTGGGGCGGACGCTTCGGGGCGCGCACCGCGGCCGCGCTCGACGCCGTCAACAAATCCATCGGCGTCGACTATCGCCTATGGCCCTTCGATGTGCGTTTGTCGCAAGCGTGGGCGATGGCGCTCTGGTCCGGCGGCGTGCTCACGCACGAAGAGTGTCAGGCGATCGAGAGCGGGCTGGATGCAGTGGCAGCTCGCCTGGCGGCAGGCGCCGCTCCAGCGGCATCCGACGAAGACGTGCACACAATGATCGACAGGATGCTGCACGAGGAGATCGGCGAGGTAGCGTCCAAACTTCATACAGGACGTTCGCGCAACGACCAGGTGGCGACAGCAACGCGCATGTGGCTGATGCGTGCGTGTGGGCAGATGGATGCGGAAGTGCGCCAGCTACAGCGCGTGCTGCTCAACCACGCAGGCGTCGCGCAGGACGTCATCATGCCCGCGTACACGCACATGCAGCGCGCCCAGCCCGTATCCGCGGCGCACTGGCTCCTGTCGCATTTTTGGCCGCTCGATCGCGATCGCCAGCGACTCGCCGCGGCTGCACGGTCGGCCTCGACGCTCCCGTTAGGCTCGGGCGCCGTTGCCGGCTGCGCCTTTCCGATTTCACGCGTCCTACTGCAAGGCTCGCTCGGCTTTCAGCAGCTATCGAAGAACTCTATCGACGCCGTGTCGGACCGCGACTTCGTCGCGGAGATGCTCTTTGCTTTGTCGCTGCTCGGCGCGCATGTGTCCCGTCTCGCCGAAGATCTCATTCTATTCGGCAGCAGCGAATTCGGCTTCGTGAAGTTCGGCGACACGTTCACGACCGGCTCTAGCATGATGCCGCAAAAACGCAACCCTGACGCGCTGGAGATTGCGCGCGGGTCGGCATCGCGAATGCTGGGCGACTATGTGTCATTGTTAGGCACGATGAAGGGTCTGCCGACGGGCTACAATAAAGACCTGCAAGACGACAAGCGCGCCCTGTTCGATGCCGTGGACGCCATGATGCTGGTATTGCCCGGCGTGTATGGCACGGTCGCTGAGCTGACGTTCGACGCAGCGCGCATGAAGAGCGCAGTTTCCAGCTCCATGATGGCGACCGATCTCGCGGACTACCTCGTCCAGCGCGGCGCCACGTTTCGTGAAGCGCATCGCAGCGTTGGTCAGTTGGTGCGCGACGCAGAGGCGAGCGGGCAGGACCTCAGCAAATTGCCGCAGAGCGCGTTCAGCTCGGCGCACCCGTCCTTCGGGGACGACGCGCACGCCGCGTTGTCGGCCGAGGCTTCTGTTCGGCGGCGCGATATCGACGGCGGCACGGGACCTAACGCGGTGCGGGCGCAGATCGCGCAGGCAGAGGCGAGCCTAGCTTCCCCATTCGACGCGAGTAGTTAGGCGCTGAGGTAACGCGTCCCGGACGCGCGCAGGGGCACTCCGGCAGCCGGCCGCGACAGTTCTAAGTCTCGATACCCGCCACACTGCTGTGCCCGTCAATTGGGAACGGGCGTTAGGCGCCTCCAAGACCCCCACTGCTCCCATTCAACGACGGCCGGCAACGGTTAGGCATTGACAAGTCATCGCCTCGTGCACATACGAACCGCGCTTTCGATTCTTACTCCGCACCTATCCTTCGAGAGAGCGTTCTATGCTTTACCGTCGCAGCGCAAGTTTGATATTCCTCGCGCTGGCCGCCGCCCTTTGGAGCACGGCCGCGTTCGCACAGACCCCGAGCGGCCGGATCACCGGCACGGTGCGCGACGCTCAGGGCGCACCACGAGGGGCAGCCAGAGTCACCGCCACTAACAATCTCACCCGCACTGCAAGAAGTACCACAACGACGCCTGACGGCTCGTACTCGATCGGCGGCCTTGCTCCCGGAGCGTATACCGTCGTCGCTTCGCAGATCGGCTTTCGCAGGGTATCGCGGGCAGACGTGCAGGTCGATGCGCAGACAAGAGTCGACTTCGTGCTCGACCCGTTGCCGCTTCAGGCGATCACGGTCACTGCCACGCTGCGCGAGCAGGAACTTGCCCAGGTACCGTTCTCTATCGCGGCCCCCTCTGCCCTAACGCTGCGCGAGCGCGGCGCGGAGAACATCGAAGCCATCGCCGCTAACGTGGCCGGTTTCAGCGTTCAGAATCTCGGGCCCGGCCAAAGTCAGGTTGCCATCCGCGGTGCTTCGGCCGGCCAGATCGCGCGCGACCAGCCCGGCGTCAAAGAGCAGGTGGGAGCGTATCTGGACGAGTCACCGATCTCGCTTTCGTTGTTCACGCCGGATCTGGACTTGTTCGATGTCTCGCGCGTGGAAGTACTGCGCGGCCCACAGGGAACACTGTTCGGATCCGGTTCTCTCTCCGGCACGGTTCGCTACATAACGAATCAGCCAGAGCTCGGCGTGCACAGCACGTTCGGCGAAGTCGGCGGCAACTGGATCGGCGGCGGAAATGGTGGGGCCAACGTGAAGCTCGGCGCCAACGTGCCGTTAGGCGACAAAGCGGCCGGCCGAGTGGCGGCTTATTACAACCGCATCGGCGGCTACATGGACGCGGTGCAGCCCGACTTCAGTATCAAGAAGAATATCAACAGCGGCGACCGCGCCGGCGTGCGCGCCGCCTTGCGGATCGCTCCCAACGACCGCTTCAGCTTCACTCCGCGTATCGTCTACCAGAGGGTGAAGATGGACGGCTGGAACCGCATCGACGCGTACAACATCCTGGCCAACCCTTTCACGACTTCGCGGCCGCCGGTGACACTGGGCGAGCGCCAGCTCTTCACTGCAGTCGGCGAGCCCTTCACCGACGACTTCCTCCTCGGGAACGTTCGTCTGCGATACGACTTCGGAGCGGCGAACCTGACGTCGGTCACGACATACAGCCACCGTGACATCCTGGTGGTGCGTGATGGCGGCGCCCTGTACGCGAGCATCGTGGGAGGCAGTATCGGACTCCCTGAGCGCGTCTACACACTGGATGTTCCCTTCGACGACGCCACCAAGTCCGGCGTGTTAAGTCAGGAAGTGCGCCTAGCAGGAGGGAGCGACCGCACTCGCTGGCTGGTGGGCGCGTTCTATAGCAGCAATCAGCGCGACTACGGTCAAAGCGTGTTGGTGCCCGGCTTCACGGCGGCCTCCAATATTCCATCGCGCGGACTCCGGGCTGCCCAGGACGAGTTGTTTTTCTCCGACCTGTCCTATGACCTGAAGCAGACGGCCCTCTTCGGTGAAGCCACAGTACGCGTGGGCGAACTGCTCGACCTAACGGCAGGACTGCGCTACTACAACTTCAACGAAGACCGCGAGCAGGTTTTCGATGGCATCTTCGCGCACGACAGCACCGGGAGAACAGTAGTATCGGTCCCAGGCTCGACAAGTGCCGACGGTTTCGCTCCCCGCTTTATCGCCAGCCTGAAAGCAACCCCAAGCCTAACGCTGAACGCTCAGGCCTCGCGCGGATTCCGCCTGGGCGGGATCAATGATCCACTGAACACACCGATCTGCACGTCCGCAGATCTCGCCACGTTCAGCGGGCGAGACTCGTGGCGCGATGAGACCGCGTGGAATTACGAAGTCGGGGCCAAGTCTCAGTGGATGGGTGGCCGGGCATCACTGAACCTGTCCGCGTTCTACATGGATATCGAAGACCTGCAGCTGATCGTCACCGCAGGATCTTGCTCTTCGCGCCTCGTTTTCAATGTGCCGAAGGCAGTCAGCCAAGGCGCCGAGATTGAGCTAAACATGGCGCCTAACCGCTACTTTGACTTCGCGCTGTCGGCGACGCTCAACGATTCCAAACTGCGCTCCACCTTGACGTCGACCGACAGTTCGGGGCGGGTCAGCGTTGTTTCGGGCATCGAAGACGGCAACCGGTTGCCCAGTGTGCCGCGCGTCCAGGCCGCCGCCGCCGTTACGCTCCGTCGCCCGCTGCGTACGGGGGCGCAGGCTTTCCTTACTGGCACCTACCACCATGTCGGCTCGCGCTTCACGCAGATCGACGACCTGGCCGCAGGCTTCGGGCGCGTCGACCTCAATTCTTTTGCGCCGAACACGATCGGCGGGCCGCTTACCCAGTCCACATTCACGTTCGACCCGGAGCTGCCGGCATACAACCTGGTCAACGTCCGCGTCGGCCTAACGCGGGCGAGCTGGGAAGTCGCGCTGTTCGTCAACAACCTCACCGACGAACGGGCTTTCCTCGCGCTCGACCGAGAGCGTGGAACCCGCGCGCGCGTTGGCTACCTGACGAATCAGCCGCGCACGGTGGGCCTCACGTTAGGCTTCCAGTACTGATCCTTGGCGACCGATGTTGGCAGGTACAGCGGCTAGCTCTGCCTGAAAAGATGAAGGGCGCCCTCGTCAGGCGCCCTTCGTGTCGGACCGCGTTGCACTTGTCGGGATCAGGTCTTCCCCGCAAGTCGAACGACGTTCTCGGCTGCCGGGCCTTTTTCACCCTGCACGAGATCGAACTCCACGGGCTCGCCTTCGGTGAGAGAGCGGAACCCGCCGGCTTGGATCGCGCTGTAATGGACGAAGCAATCTTTCGTTCCATCGTCAGGCGTGATGAATCCAAAGCCCTTCGCGTCGTTGAACCACTTCACCTTGCCAGTCGTACGCATGCCGCACTCCAATGCTGGGCGACCTCGTCGAGGGCCGGCGTGAGGCCTGCCTGACAAGTGCGCGTTCCATCGCGGGACGAC
>CBQVAZ010000198.1:0-6420 GCA_967720205.1 uncultured Gemmatimonadaceae bacterium
GTGGAGGGACCGGCTTGAGATGGCGCCCGTCGACCTTCACATGGTCTTTTGTTGGGTTGACTTTGGTGCCGAGTTCGCACACCACCTGCCCGTTGACGGTCACGCGTCCCCGGATGATAAATTCTTCCGCTTTGCGCCTGGAAGCAAGCCCCGAATCGGCGATGACTTTTTGAAGCCGGACATTCATACTATTCCCACTCGATAGTACTCGGTGGCTTGGAGCTGACGTCGTACACCACCCGGTTCACTCCCTTCACTTCGTTGATGATGCGGTTGGAGATGCGGGCCAACACTTCAGGCGGGAACGGGAACCAGTCTGCCGTCATCCCGTCGGTGCTGGTGACTGCGCGTAAGCCCACCACGTTCTCATACGTGCGATAATCGCCCATTACGCCGACGGACCTAACGGGAAGCAGCACGGCGAAGGCCTGCCAGATCTCCTCGTACAGCCCCGCCTCGCGAATCTCGTCCAGATAAATCGCATCCGCTCGGCGCAGCACGTCGAGTTTTTCTTCACTAACGTCACTCAGCACCCGGATGGCGAGCCCCGGCCCTGGGAATGGGTGCCGCGCCACCATCTCTTCAGGCAACCCCAGCTCGCGGCCGACGTTGCGCACTTCGTCCTTGAATAACTCTCGCAACGGCTCGATGAGCTTGAACTTCATCCCCGGTTTCAGCCCGCCCACGTTGTGATGCGTCTTGATAGTGACGGACGGTCCGCCCCGCGGCGAAAGCGATTCAATGACGTCGGGATAGAGCGTTCCCTGCACCAGAAACTCCACGTTAGGCCCGACACCGAGCGCTGCCTCTTCGAAAACGTCGATGAAGGTATGCCCGATCCGCTTGCGCTTCTCTTCCGGATCCTCGATTCCGTTTAGGGCGCTGAGGAAGCGCTCTTCAGCCCGCACAGTCACGAGATCGATACCCAGGTGGGCACGAAACGTCCGCTCGACCTGATCGCGTTCGTGCAATCTGAGCAGTCCCGTGTCCACAAAGATGCACGTTAGGCGGTTCTCCACAGCGCGATGCACGAGCACCGCGGCCACCGCCGAGTCGACGCCGCCGGACAAGCCGCAGATGATACGCGCGTTGCCAGCAGTCTCACGAATCCGATTCACTTCATCGGCTATGAACGCGCCTGGCGTCCACGACGGCTGCGCGTGACAAACGCCAAACAGGAAGTTGGCGATGATCTCTTTGCCGCGCGTCGTATGCGCGACCTCGGGATGAAACTGCAGGCCGTAGATCGGCTTGCTGGCATGACGCAGCGCGGCGAACGGACTGCTGTCGCTCCCACCCAGCGGAACGTAGTCCCTGGGCAGCTCCGTCACGTGATCGCCGTGGCTCATCCACACCTGCGATTGCTCGTTAGGTGCGAAGCCGGCAAAGAGGCCGTTGTCCCCTCCCCTTCCAGTCACCGCGAACTTCGCCCGGCCGTACTCGCGTCCAGCGGTTTCAGTGGTGGGTTCTACGACGCCACCCTCGAGGTGGACGATGAGATTCATCCCGTAGCAGATCCCCAGCACCGGCGCGATGTCCAGAAGCGCTCGCTCCGCGGTTGGCGCGTCGGCGTCGTACACCGAGCTCGGGCCCCCACTCAGGATAATCCCCGTCGGCTTCCACGCCGTGATCCACGTGAGGTCCTTACCAGCCGGATGAATCTCCGAATACACCCGCGCCTCACGAACTCGGCGCGCGATGAGCTGCGTATACTGGGAGCCATAGTCCAGAATGAGGATGCGGCTCTGGTCTGCCTGCTCTGACCTCTGACCTCTGACCTCTGACCTCGCGTTATCCACCGTTAGGCAGCGTAAAAAAGTCCACTTTGCGCGTATCGAGATCCAGAATCGCAGCCGACGGACGCCCGTACAGCCAGCCGCACCCTTCGCCAGGGTTCACGATCAACGTATCGCCGCGCGTCTTCATCTCTTCTCGATGCGTCTGACCATGCACGACTACGGCGTGGCCCTCGATCGACCGCGTGCTCACATCCTGAATATCGTGCACGATCAGCACACGCTGGCCCCCAAGCTCGAGTGAGTGCGGCGACTCATACAACTCGACCCCAACACTCTGCTGTGCAACGGCCCGCAGTCCTTCGTGGTCGCCATCATTGCGGCCGAAGACTCCAGCCATCGACATGTTCGCGGCCTGAAACGGGAGCAGCGCAAATGGGGCGCAGTAGTCGCCGGCATGCAATACCATGCTGACGCCGCGCTCCTGCATGTACTGAATCAGGTCGCGGATCGCCGGCATGCGGCAATGCGTGTCGGACATGAGGCCGACGAGCACTATTCGCTCCTCCACTGCAGCGCGTGCCGCTCGTGCCGCGCGAGATCCTCATAGTTCTCGCGCGCCGTGGCGACTGCATAACGATCGCCGTCCACGACTACCTCGGCGGCTCGTGGCCGCGCGTTGTAATTGGACGCCATGCTGAAACCATACGCTCCAGCTGAGTAGACGGCGAGATAGTCACCGACCTGAACATCGGGGAGAGCCCGGTCCAGGGCTAGGAAGTCTCCGCTTTCGCACACTGGTCCGACAACGTCTGCCTGGAGCGCCTCTTCGCCTCCAGGATCCCGCACCTCAACGGCTTCAATGCGATGATAGGCCTGATAATGCGACGGTCGCAAGAGATCGTTCATTCCCGCGTCTGTGACCAGAATGTTGCGTCCACCATTGCGTTTGCGGTAGAGCACACGCGTCAGCAGTACGCCGGCGTTGCCGACGAGGAAGCGTCCAGGCTCCAGAAGAATCGTTAGGCCGGTTTGCATCGCCGCCTCACGCACGAGCGCGCCGTATTCGGTCACGTCAAGCGGCGACTCGGCGCTGTACGTGACGCCGAGGCCGCCGCCGATGTCGAGGTATTCGAAAGTACTGAGTCCCAGGGAACGCATATCAGCCAGAAGTGCAACGACGCGCTCGAGCGCTTTGCGATACGGTGCGAGGGCTGTGAGTTGCGAACCGACGTGCATGTCGAGCGCGGCAAGCCTCACTCCCGGAAGGCGCGACGCCGTCTCTGCTACCGCGAGTGCTTCATCGTAAGGCACACCGAACTTGTGCCCCTTGTCCCCAGTGCGCGTGTAGGCGTGAAAGGCTTCGATCGCCACCTCAGGGTTGACTCTGAGACCGACGCCGATGCTCTTCCCCGTGCGCTGCGCGACATCGCTCAACATGCGGATCTCTTCCTCGGACTCGGCGTTCACCAGTAGAACGCCCGCCGCCACGGCCTCTTCGAGCTCGCGCATGGTCTTGCCCACGCCGCCGAAGATGATGTCACTCGGCGCGAAGCCGGCGAGGCCGGCCCGGTAAAGCTCTCCACCGGAGACGACGTCGACACCAGCGCCTAACGCATGCAGGGTGCGCAGGATCGCGAGGTTTCCGTTCGCCTTGCAGCTATAGTGCACGCGGTGCGGCGCATCGCCGATCGCTTGTGTTAGGCGACGGAACTGCTCGCGGATGGAGCCGAGGCTATAGACGTACGCCGGAGTGCCAACCTCGTCGCCGATGCGCTTCAGTGCGACGCCCTCGCAAGCGAGCGCGCCGTCAGTACGTGCAAAGGCGGGACTCAATACGCTCTGGCCCACAACACCTCGTGCTTCGCCGGTTCACCGGTATACAAACACTTTTTCGGTGCTTCGGACGAGCGGAACTCCGGATCCGGAATGCAGCGAATCGTCGCCTTGGTTTCTTCCTTCACCTTGGCCTCGACAGCAGGATCGCCGTTCCATCCGGCGTAGACAAACGCACCATCGCCTTCGATCACTTCGCGGAACTTATCGAAGGTAATCGGCCCTCGAATTGAGTTCGCCTCACGCCGTTCTACCGCGCTCTTCAGCATCTCCTGCTGCATCGTTGCCAGAATGCGCGACACTGCTTCCGGCAAGTTTGTTAGGCTCACCGGCTCTTTGGCTCGGCTGTCTCGACGCACCGTCATGCACGTTCCGTTGGCGAGATCGCGCGGTCCCAGCTCGAGTCGCAGCGGGACGCCACGCAGCTCCCACTCATAATACTTGGCGCCCGGCTTGACCCCTTCACGCGCGTCCACGTGTACGCGAATGCGATCGTCGCCTCGGCCGTTCCACGTTTTGAGCTCGTCTCGCACTCGATAGGCAGCTTCCAACAGCCGGCCGCGCTCCTCGTCGCTCTTCCAGATCGGCACGATCACGACTTCTGTGGGCGCGAGCTTCGGTGGCACGCGCATACCGTTGTCATCGCCGTGCACCATAACGAGCGCACCAATTAGACGGGTCGTCGCGCCCCAACTCGTGTTCCACGCGTGCTGCGTCTGGCCGTTCTCGTCCTGGAAAGTCAGCTCGAAGGCCTTGGCAAAGTTCTGGCCGAGGTTGTGCGACGTTCCCGCCTGCAGCGCCTTGTTGTCTTGCATGAGCGCTTCGAGCGTGTACGTGCGTAAGGCGCCGGCGAAGCGCTCGCTGTCTGTCTTGAGTCCCGTGACAGGCGGCATCGCCATGAACTCTTCCATGAAGCGACGATAGATCCCGAGGATCAATCGCGCTTCTGCCTCGGCCTCGTCATGTGTTGCGTGCGCCGTGTGCCCTTCCTGCCAGAGAAACTCGAGCGTTCGCAGGAACAGGCGCGTGCGCATCTCCCACCTAACGACGTTGCACCACTGATTGATGAGGATCGGCAGGTCGCGATAGCTCTGCACCCACTTGGCGTACATCGAGTAGATGATCGTTTCCGAAGTGGGGCGCACGACGAGGGGCTCGGCGAGCTTCTCGCCGCCGCCGTGTGTTACTACTGCAAGCTCGGGCGCAAAGCCTTCGACGTGCTCCGCCTCCTTGTGCATGTAGCTCTCGGGGATGAAGAGCGGGAAGTATGCGTTGACGTGCCCCGACTCCTTGAACATCCGGTCGAGCGCCTGCTGCATCCGCTCCCAAATGCCGTAGCCGGGCGGACGGATCACCATGCAGCCGCGCACGGGCGAATAGTCCGCCAGCTGGGCACGGAGGCACACTTCATTATACCACGCGCTGAAGTCCTGAGCGCGCGGAGTCAGTTTCTTGTCGTCTGCCATTCGTTAGCTCTGACCTCTGACCTCTGACCTCTGACCTCGTAGTCGCTCGCGCAAATCGGCACTCACCCGCTCCGGCGCTTCCCGAATCGCCGCCACCAACTGTTGCGCAGCAATCGGCTCCGGCGGCAAGACGCTGCCTAACGGAGATCCGCCTGACGCGTCCTTGGCGTGCATGGCGTCCACCGTAATGAGCGACTTGGCCGGATCTATGAGCGCTGCGAAGTAACGGGCTCCCGCCGAGTACGCGGCTTTGCGCTGTTTGCTCACCGATTGAGGCTTGAGCGCATAGTCCACGCTGCAGCCGACTTCTCGCAAGGCCGACGCTGCGCGCAAGACCGCCGCGCGCGGCGTTCCTTCATCCGCGGCGAGCCAGAAATCCGGACCCTCGACGTCGCTCTTCATCAGGCCGCGCTCGCGCAGAATCTCGCCGAGGACGACGTCGCCCATGCCGAAGCCTAACGCTGGCATATCGACCTCGGCGAGGTCCTTGAGCAGCGTGTCGTAGCGCCCACCGCCGCAGATGGCACGCAGCTCGCCTTCCGCATCGAACAGCTCGAAGACGATGCCCGTGTAGTACGCGAGCCCGCGCACGATACGCAAGTCCAGGCGCACCCACGCTCCGACTCCAAGCGCATCGAGCGCCTCGAAGTAGCTCTGCAGTCTGTCGAGCGCCGCACGCACCTGCGCATCGGACCCGTACGCGTTGCCTAACGTCTGGAGGTCGTCCATGTGGACCGCGTCGTACACGTGGTCGGCGACCTCGCGCGACATCCCCTTGTCCGTGAAACGCTTCTCGAAGGCAGTGCGCGGCTCACGCTCGATCTTGTCGATTGCGGAAAAAGCGACGCCTGTCGCGTCCGCGGGCACGCCTAACGCGCCGAGCAGGGCGCTCAGCAGCTGCCGATCGGAAACCCTACCTAGTACATCGGGCTTCGCTCCGCGGTTAAGTCCTAGCTCGCGCATGATCTCGAGCGCCACGGCCAGGATCTCCGCGTCCGCGCTGACATCGCTCTCGCCGAAGATGTCGACATTGAGCTGGAAGTGCTCGCGCAGTCGCCCGCGCTGCATGCGCTCGTAGCGGAAGAGCTGCGGCATCGAAAACCACTTCACCGGCTTGCGCAGCGCGTTGGCGCGAGCCGCAACCATGCGCGCTACTGTCGGCGTCATCTCCGGCCGCAACGCCACCTCGCGACCGCCTTTGTCGGTGATGGTGTACAGTTGGCCGACGATCTCGTCGCCGCTCTTCTTGGTGTACAGCTCGAGGGCCTCGAGAGGCGGTCCGTCGTACTCGACGAACCCAAAACGCCGAGCTACCGCGCGCCAGGCGCGCATGACGTGCGCGCGCTCGGCGAAATCGGAGGGATAGAAGTCGCGAAAACCGG
>CBQVAZ010000199.1:0-6392 GCA_967720205.1 uncultured Gemmatimonadaceae bacterium
GCCATGCGGATTGTCACGCCGTCGCTCTCGAGCAGCAGCACTCGATTGGCCCTGAGCTGCGTATACGCCTCCCGAACTTCGTTAGGCGTCTTCCCCAACGAACCGGCGATATCGTGCGGTGTCGGCGCCGCGCCGGTCGTCGCGAAGTGCTGGTAGACGGCGAGTTTGACGGAAGTCAGAAAATCCATGGCTGTTAGGCAGTTACCGCGGGAATGCTGGCTTTGGCGATGCGAAACCCGTAGTAAGCGAGCCAGAGAAAAGCCGGAACGTTGGCGAAGATCAAAGGCTCCAGAAAATACAACCCCGTCGCGGAGCCGATGCCGCGTCCCCACGACGCGAGAGCAACGATGAACCCACCCCAGGCGAGCGCCCGCGTTAGGCCCAGGGTGCGATACTTGACCTCGAGCCACGCGATACCCGTGAGTCCGACGAGAAAGAGCGGATTCCCCAGCCAGCCATATCCAATGAGCAAGCGATTGAACGCGTCATACACGAGTGGGGCCGACGCCGGCGCGCCGTGCGAGGTGAGGTAATGCATCACCCAGCCGTTGATGAGCGCGACGCCCGTGAAGAAGATCATCCCGACAGTCATGGCGCCCCAGCAGAACGCTGCCGGCCACGGTCGCGTTAGGGAACCACCGCCGACGAGCACGAGCAAACTTCCCAGGACGCACAACACGAAGCCCGCCGCGATCGCTATGTGAATCGGGCCCCACCACGGCGTATTCGCCAGCACGGACGGCTGTTCTTCGAATCCACCGGACGGAACAGGATGAAAGAGCAGGCCGATAGCGACAAGCACGCCGGCCACGGCGAGGACGTAGCCGCCGGCGCGCGCGGCACTTGGATCACGCGCTTGCATCAGCACGATGGCGACGAGTCATGTCTGCCTAACGGCAATCGTTTTAATTGCTGGATGGCTTTGTTGTCGGCTTGAGCGACATGCGCGATAATCTATGTTAGGCGGGGTCCTTGTCACGCGGCACGGCCATTCCCTGACGCTGCCGTGGCACCGTGTCGTGCGGAGCCGCTTCGCCGAGTCGTCGCGCATTTTCTAAATCGACGCGAGCACGACGTGCCTCATCAGCCTCCTGTTTAGCCGGTGCGCCCCATTCGCGGACGCGGCGTGCGTACCACGCGTAAGTGATCGCCGCGGGAGGCAGACACGCAGCGACGAGTCCGAGCAGGCCATACGCGGCGCGCATGGCGAGCGACGAGCCCACCCCCGACACCGTGATCGTGACGCCGTCCGGACTGAGCACGACACCGGCGAGCAGCAGGACGAGGAGTCCCGCCATCCAGCCGGTCCAGATTCCCAGAATGCGGCGCACCGACCAGTCGCGCAGCGCCATCAGCGCTTAATCCGCATCGAGCACGCGTGCCACAAGAGCCTAACGCTGACCATTCGAGGTAGCCGCGGTAGTACGGCGGCGCTGCGCCAGATCATACCACTCGCCGGCGCGCAGCGTCACGTATGGCGTGTCTGTCGGCAGCGCATCGCGCCCGTTATGCACGAAAAGCATCCCGCGACCGACCACCTCCGCCACCGTGCCATGCACATCGATTGCGGTTCCTTCGTCCAGTCCGATTCCCAACAGGGCCGGGAAGCGTTTGACGACCGGTTGCAGGTCGAGCTGTCGATTGCGCGCTGTGACGTGCTGGTCGATCGCGGCCTCCGTGAGGAAGCCAAATCCGCGCTCGTAGCCTGGCGCCATCATGATTGTGTTTCCTTCGCGCGCACCGCGAACCAGGTACGACGCCTGAATCGACGCGCCAGCCGAGCTGCCGCCGATCACGCCGCCGCGCGCAAGCAGCGCGTGCAGCTCGCGCTCCGTGCGCGTGTTGAGATACGAGTCGACGAGACGCCAGTGCCGTCCGCCCGGGAACCAGACGCCACCGGCCTGACGAATCGGCGCGGCGAAGGAATCGGTCTCGGCGATCTTCCGATTGCGCGTGTGCCTAACGAGTACGTTCCTGGCGCCTGCTGACCGTAACCACGCTAACCCGGCCCACGTGTCGGTATACGCCGAATCCTCGCCGGCCGTCGGAATTACAACGATCAAAGCGTCCGGTCCGCCGGCTAACGCCACGAACCGCTGCGTGATCTCAGGGCCCAACTGTCCACCGCCGACGATGAGCAGATGTCCTGCAACGGGCTGGATCGCCTGGGGCGTGCTGCTGACGCTTGTGCTGGCTGGGCGCCGCGCACCGCACGACCCAATGGAAATGACAAACGCGACAAGGAGGAGCGCGCGAGTCAGAAAGAGGCGAGGTTTCATGACGGACCTGGGAAAGACTGGCTGCAAAACTACGCACTGGCGGAGCCGGCGCGCTGCGCCATACCGTCTATCTATATCACAGCCGTAGCTATGCTCGGGAGGCGATGCGATGCAGATCGGGATGATCGGGCTGGGAAAGATGGGCGGGAACATGGCCGAGCGCCTGGCGCGAGGCGGTCACACTGTCATGGCGTTCGATCGCGACGCGGCCGCGGTACGTGGCGCGGCCGATCGTGGGTCGACGGGCGCGGAGTCGATTGAAGCACTCGCTGCTGCTCTCGCCGCGCCTCGCGTCGTGTGGCTCATGGTACCCTCCGGAAACCCGACAGAAGAAACAATCACACTTGTCACAAGGCAGCTGAAGGCAGGTGATATCCTCGTCGACGGCGGCAATAGCAAATACACAGATTCGGTGCGTCGCGCGGCGCAACTCGCCGAGCGCGGTATCACGTTCCTCGACGTCGGGGTGAGCGGCGGGATCTGGGGGCTGCGTGAGGGATACTGCCTCATGATCGGGGGCGAGAAGGGTGCCGTCGCCCGCCTAACGCCGATCTTCGAGACACTCGCGCCGGCGCCGGATCGTGGCTGGGCTCACGTCGGCAAGAGCGGCGCCGGGCACTTCGTGAAGATGATCCACAACGGAATCGAGTACGGGATGATGCAGGCTTTCGCCGAAGGCTTTGCGATCATGCACAAGAAGGCGGACTTCGGGCTCGATCTTCCGCAGATCGCCGAAGTCTGGCGCCACGGCAGCGTCGTGCGGTCCTGGCTGCTCGACCTCACAGCGCGTGCGTTGAGCGCCGATCCGACGATGGCCAAGGTCGCGCCGTTTGTCAGCGACTCAGGCGAAGGGCGCTGGACAGTCGCCGAGGCGATCGACCTGGACGTCGCGGCGCCCGTGATCACGCTTTCTCTTCTGACTCGTTTGCGCTCCCGCGACGAGGAGTCTTTCTCCGATCGCGTGCTCGCGGCGCTGCGCGCGCAGTTCGGGGGGCACGCCGTGAAGTCGGCCACCTAACGATGACAGTCACGGAGAAGGACGCCGGCATCATCGTCATCTTTGGCGCGACGGGCGACCTTGCGCAGCGCAAGATCCTGCCGGCGCTGTGGAAGCTCTGGGCAGACGGTGATCTGCCCGCAAACACCGCGGTGCTCGCCGTCGGCCGCGACACCTCGCTCAACGACGAGTCGTTCCGAAAGCTCGCGCGCGAGTCCGCGCACAAAGCAGGCGCGCCCGCTGGTGTGGCTTCGCACTGGGCTAAGTCCTGCGTGTTCTATCAGGCAGTGAACGCCGAGCCAGACTACGCCGCGTTAGGTGAGCGTCTCTCAGCGCTCGAAGGCGAGCGCGCACTCCCAGGGAACCGCGTCTTCTATCTCTCGCTTCCGCCGACCGTCTCACCAATGGTCGTCGAGGCGTTAGGTAAGGCCGGGCTGAACAAGAGTCTGGGATGGACCCGGCTCGTGATCGAGAAGCCGTTCGGTCGCGATCTCGCGTCCGCGCACGAGCTCAATGCGCTGCTGCATCGCTACTTCAACGAGGAGCAGATCTACCGCATCGATCACTACCTCGGCAAAGAAACGGTGCAGAATCTGCTCGTCTTCCGCTTCGCGAATTCGATCTTCGAGCCGCTGTGGAATCGGCAACACGTCGCGTGCGTGAAGATCATGGTCGGCGAAGACATCGGCGTCGGAACACGCGCCGGTTACTACGAGCAGGCCGGTGCGCTGCGCGACATGATCCAGAATCACGTGACGCAGCTCTTTGCGTTGACGGCGATGGAAGCGCCCGTCGACTTCGACGCCGCGGCCATTCGCGCCGAGAAGATCAAAGCGCTCAAGTCGACGCGGCCGATCACGGCGGAGAACGTCGTCTTCGGGCAGTACGAAGCTGGAGAAGTCGACGGCAAACCCGCCCCCGGCTATCGCGAGGAACCTGACGTCGCAACGGATTCGCGTACGGAGACTTTCGTCGCGCTGAAGCTCGAGGTGGACAACTGGCGTTGGCAGGGCGTGCCTTTTCTCTTGAGTACGGGCAAGCGCTTGGCGGAGCGGCAGACAGAGATCGCGATCAGCTTCCACCGCCCGCCGGTTGCGCTCTTCGCCAAACTCGGCACGCAAGGGTTCGAGGCCAACGTGCTGCGCCTGCGGCTGCAGCCTAACGAGGGTTTCGCGTTGCAAATCGGTGTCAAGGCGCCGGGCGACGACTTCGTTGTCGTCACGCGTGCGCTGCACTTCGAGTACGAGGAAGCCTTTGGCGCACTGCCGGAAGCGTACGAGACGCTGATCGAGAACATCTTCGAGGGCGATCAGACGCTCTTCGTGCACGCCGATGAAACGGAAACCGCGTGGGCGATGTATAAGCCGTTGCTCGAGGCTAAGCTGCCGCTGCATCCATACAAAGCAGGATCGTGGGGTCCTGAGGCCGCGCAGTGTCTGGTGCCGTGAGCCGGCCCGTACTCATCGTCGAGCGAGACGCCGAGGGCGTGGCATACGCTTCGGCGCATGCGTTGTGGCAAACGATCGACGCCGCGCTGACCGAGCGGCCGACGTTTCGCGTCGCGCTCGCCGGCGGTCGTACGCCCGCGGGCATGTACCACGAGCTTGTTAGGCAGCGCCCTGCTGGAGCCGTCTGGCAACGCCTGCAGTTCTTCTTCGGCGACGAGCGCGCTGTCGGCCCCGAACATCCGGACAGCAACTATCGCATGGCGAAGGCGGCGATCTTCGATCACGCACCGGTCTCGCCGTCACAGGTCCATCGCGTGCCTGGCGAGCTGCGGCCGCTGGACGAGGCGGCGCGGGCCTACGAAAAAACGCTCGCGGGCGAGCCACTCGATCTCGTGCTGTTAGGCGTCGGCGCCGATGGCCACACGGCGTCGCTCTTCCCGGACAGCCCGACGCTGCAGGAGAAGGCGCGCTGGGTCCTTCCAGCCATCGCGCCTGAAGGCAATGCAGTGAGAGAGCGTCTGACGATTACGCTCCCCTGCATCGCCAGCTCACGCGAAGCGTGGTTCCTCGTGACGGGAGCGGAGAAAGCGCGCGTCGTCGCGCGTGTACTCAACCCGGGCGATGAGCCACTGCTGCCTGCCGCCCTCGTTCGCGCCACTCGTGTCGTCTGGTTTCTCGACCGCGCCGCTGCCGCGGGTCTCGACGCTCCGTAACATGTAGACGACGCCACGGCGCGCCGATACATTCGCGCCCCATGCTACGTGGCGCATTGCTCAGAGCCTCAGCGAGTCCTTGGCTCAAGGATCATCTAATGCGGCGGCGCTTCGCCAATCGCGCCGTGCGCAAGTTCATGCCCGGAGAGCGCCTTGAAGACGCGCTCGACGCCGCCGCTAATTATCGCCAGTACGGGATCACGACGATCGTCACGCAACTCGGCGAGAACGTGACGCAGCGGTCGCAGGCCGAAGGCGTCTGCCAGCACTACTTGCACGCGCTGGACGAAATCCGCACGCGCGGGCTGGACTCGGAGCCGTCAGTCAAGTTGACGCAGCTCGGGCTGGACGTGTCGAAGGATTTGTGCATGCAGCTGCTCGACACGATCGCGGCGCGGGCACAAGCGTTAGGCAACTACCTCTGGGTCGACATGGAGGGCTCGCCATACACTGACGTGACGCTCGAGCTCTACCGCGCCATGCGCAGCAAATACGAGCACATGGGAATCGCGCTCCAGGCGTATTTGCGCCGCTCGCCGCAGGATCTCGAACAGCTGCTATCGATTGGCGCGACCGTGCGGCTCGTGAAGGGTGCCTATCGAGAGCCACCGGACATCGCGTTGCAATCACGACAGGAAGTGGACGACTCGTACCTCGCGCTCGCGGCTCGCATGCTGAGGTCGAGGTCGAACCCGAACTCGGGGCGCATGATCCTCGGCACGCACGATCTCAAGCTGCTGCAGCGCGTCGCGACATTCGCGCAGACAAATGGCGTCGCGCGCTCAGCGTACGAAGTACACATGCTGTACGGCATCCGCACCGCGGATCAGATCCGTCTGGTGAAAGAAGGTTACACGGTGCGAGCGCTGATCTCGTACGGCTCGGCGTGGTTCCAGTGGTACATGAGACGGCTCGCCGAGAAGCCTTCGAATCTCTGGTTTGTCGTTAGGTCTGT
>CBQVAZ010000200.1:0-6349 GCA_967720205.1 uncultured Gemmatimonadaceae bacterium
CGCTCGAGCGGACGAGAAAGAAGTCCCTTGGCGGATCGTTAGGTGGGCCCGGCCCCCGCAGGCGCCAGAGCACGACTGGTGCGTCCGCTTTGAGCCAGATCGAGACGGGGATTCCCTGGACTTCTCCGGTGATTGTCGCCTCGGACATGGGCTCCGAGCGCGCACTGGCGCTGATCGCATCGAAGCCGTCCTCGAGCGCGTGGCCGCCGCTAATCGGCGCATCCTGGAAGGTGAGAGATGACGCGCTCGCGACAATGTGGTACGGCAGATCCAGGACCGTGTCGGCAGTCCCTGTCCACGACAATTCATCGACAAGGTAGCTGTCTGCGACGACGACTGCGCGTTCGGCTTCCACGTTAGGTGCGATCGCGCATCGCGCGAGCGTCCAGCCAAAGTCGCCGCGTTCATCGTATCCGAGCAGCTCACCGTCGGCGCGTAATTGCGAGTGACCGCCGGCGAAGGGCGCGTTGTGCGCCAGCGAGCTGCGATACCAGTGCAGCGACGGATCGACGTAGGAGCCGGTTCCGACGTCTTCCAGAACCCGCGCCTCACCGACAACGAGCCAGAGGTTGAGACGATCGGGATGTCCATGCCCACCTCCGGACTCACCGTAGTCCAGCGCGACATACGTTTTGCCGGCGTTGCGTCGGAGAACGGCGAAGCCCTGCTCGGGGAGGAGCACCGATTGCGCCGCCGTGTGACTCGCGACGACAGATGGAATTGACGGCGCCGCAAAGAGCAGCGATTTCCAGCCGAGGTCTGCGCGCGTTAGGCTGCTTGCGGGCACGTTACGTTCCGCCTCCGCTGTCGATACGGCCCGGCCGGTTTCGCCGCGCGGCAGGTCTTCGCGGTACAACTCGCGCAGCGCCGCTGCGAGGATGGAACTCGGCGATTCGACGAGTCCGAGTTCGCACGACTCCGCAATGCGCCACTGTCTGAGCGAAACGCAATACTGCGAATCGCGTCGGGACGGAAAGCTGAAATCTGGTAGCGCGGTGAGAAATGGCGTTTCGAACGCGCGACGGTAGCGCGAGCGCAGCGCCTCTGGAATGTCGAAGCCCGCTCTTTCCGCGAGCGTGACACCGTACCAGAGGCCACGGTGGGCAAAGAGATGATAGTTCTCTCCCTCGTACCACGTCCCGTCGGCAAGCAGGCATCGCTGCAGGTGCACGAGAAGACCTGACGGCCCGTGCACAGCCTGATCGGCGGCGCCGGAGTCGTTCGACAGTCTCGCGACGGCCAGGAGAGCGGCGTTATTCCAGACCTGGCGATTGGAGAGTCCCTCATCGTATTGCGCGATGAGCGCTGCACTCGGCAGCAGCAACCGATCGCGCACCTTCGCGCCTAACGCGCGGTCAATCCCGGCACGCTCGAGCACATCCAGCGCGCAGGCCAGCTGCAGCGTCCAGATCGATTCCAGGTACGTGCTGAAGAAGACCCGCGTCGGTCCCAGGACGTTATCTCGATTTGGATAGGACAAATACTGGTCGGCATAGCGAGACAGGATGCGTTCGGCGAGCGACCTATGCGTGGGATCGCCGGCCACGCCAAATAGCGCCGCGGCGTGTAACGCACGTTCGGCGAGCCACAGCTGATACCACATGATCCACATGAGATCATGCTCTTCGCCGACAACTTCCCGGTTGCAGCGCGAGCAGCGGTGCCGCGTTGGACTGGACGGATCGAAATCCAGCATCGAGCCGCAAGACGGACAGCGCCCCCCGGCACGCGTTAGGCGCGCCTTCGTTGCAGGAATGTAGATGTCGTCGCTGTGTGCCAAGGGCGCGAGGTCTCGCGCGAGCGACCCCGCCAGCGGAGCGAAAACGCCGCGCGCGAGCAGCCGACGCTCATCCAGCCTCGCCGGCCCGAGAAGCATCAGCGTCCGTCCGGCGCACCCAGGCGCCACCGCGAGAGCGTCACGAGCTCGCCGCGCAAATCCATGCGAACGCCGTGCAGACGACGTGAGATGCCCTGCACGCCGCGAGAGTGATACAGCCACGCGACGGGCATTGCGGTGGCAAGAGCTTGCTGCACCTCACGCCACGCAGTGTCCAGCGCGTCCGACGATGACGCCGCATATACGGCGGCGAAGAGCCGATCCAGCTCCGGGTCATGGTAGCCGGCGTAGTCCAGCGCGCCGCCCGCATAACGAGAGTCGAACATGGCGGTCAGATACGTCAGCGCGAGATCCCCCGGAATCCCCGCTACGAGCGCGTCAAAAGTCTTCGCGGTCGCGCGCGCGCTCGTTAGGAACGTGCCGAGCTCCACCTGGCGGATCGCCATGTCGATCCCTACGGCGCGCAGATCGGCCTGGAGGAGCTGTTCGGTGGCGTTGTCGCTCGTGCCGACAGTGAGCAGGGTGAACGCGAGCGGCTTGCCGTTTTTCGTCCATGTTTGGCTGCCGGCGCGCTGCCATCCGGCGGCGCTGAGCCACGCGCTCACTGAATCGCGCGGCAGAGAAGGCGCCGGCATCGACCGCGGGTTGTCGGGACTCACGGCCGCGGCGCTCGGAGTTCCGAATCCCGAGAGCGCGACGTCCACGATGCGCTCACGGTTGATCGCGGCGGCGATCGAGCGGCGAACGCGAACGTCGTCGAACGGCGGCCGCGCCGTATTGAATACGAGCGCCGTGGCAAACAGCACCGGATAGCTGAGCACGCCTAACGTGGGGTCCTCGGCGGTCAGCTCCGCCATGTTAGGCGCGATGCCTGCGACATGCAGCTCGCCACTCACCAGACCAGCGAACTTGGTGGTCGCCTCATCGACAACCGCTACGACCATGCGCTGCAGCGTCGGCGGGCCACCCATCGTCGCTGGGAAATCGGGATTGCGATCGAAAACCCAACGCTGCCCGGCGTCGCGCCTCAGGAAGCGAAACGGTCCGTTGCCAACTGGCGAGGTCCCAAATGTGTCCGTCTTGAGCGCAGAACGCGCTACGTTGGCGAGGCGGTGCGCGGGCACGATTGGCAACTCGCAGAGCACCGCTGGCAGCTCTGGTTGCGGGTTCGCGAAGCGCACGATCACGGTCGTGTCGTTAGGCGCGCTTATAGAAGTGATGCCTGCGAGATCTGCAGCACGATAGTATCCGGTCGTTGGATCGCGTGCAGCTTCGAGGGTGAAAGCGACGTCGCGTGCCGTCGTCGCCGAGCCGTCGTGCCAGCGGACATCGGCATGCAGAGCCAGGAAGAGCTCTCGTCGGTCCGCGGACCAGGTCCACGCTCGGGCGAGATATGGTCGCGGATGCAGCAGGCTATCGTATTGCGCAATCGTCGTGAACAGCGCGAAGCGCTGAACCTGCCGCGACAACGGGTGGATTGTGACGAGCGGGTTCGCGGACTCCAGGTCGGCGCCAGACGCGTAGACGACGGTCTGTACATCCGCCGCCGGCGCGCTACACGCCGTTATAGCGAGCGATACGATTGACGCAGCGCGGCGTCCTCGCAATTTCACGTTATGCATCCCGTCATCCGCCGAGTGGGACTGGCACTGCTCCTGTACGCGCTGGTCGTGACACTCGTTTTCGTACTCGTTCGCGCGGCGCCTGGTGACGCGGCCGACTTTCTCATTCCCCCCAACGCGACAGCGGCCGACGCGGCTCAGCTCCGCGCACAGTTAGGCCTCGATGCTTCGCCGCTCGTGCAATATGCACGGTGGATCGGGGGAGTGCTGAGGGGCGACCTCGGAACGAGCTTCGTCGAGCGGCGATCGGTGACGAGCCTTTTGCTGGACGCTCTACCCTTCTCGATCTGGCTCGGCGCGACCTCACTGGCGCTGACCTTCATTATTGGCGTCGCCGTCGGCGCCTGGCAGGGATCGCGGCGTCGCGGCGTGAGCGACACGGCTGTGACAGTCGTCACCACGGCGATCTACGCGGCGCCGAGCTTCTGGCTAGCTCTGGGCTTGGTTGCCGTATTCACGGCCGGCGCAGCACGCTGGGGATTCCCAGCGGTGTTTCGCCTTCCGGCCTTTGGATTCCGTGATCCGGCTGCCGAGGCTCGCGGCCTGGCGGCCGTTGCTGATGTCGTTAGGCATTCGATCATTCCGGTGAGCGTGCTCGCGTTGATCGGCGCGGCGGGCATCGCTCGCTACACGCGAACGATCGTCGCCGACCTCGCAGGTCAGGAGTTCGCGCGCTGCGCCATAGCAAAAGGCGTCTCACGAGGTCAGGTGCTCAGGCGGCACGTGCTGCGAAATGCCTGGCCGCCGCTGATCGTGCTCGCGGCACTGTCGCTTCCAGGTCTCGTCGCCGGCTCTGTGTTCGTCGAAAGCATCTTCGCGTGGCCGGGCATGGGACGCACCATGCTGCGCGCCATCGCCGCGCGCGACTATCCCATCGTGATGGGGGCCACGCTCATCTACGCCGCCGCTGTCATCGCGGCTAACGCCGCTGCTGACGCGCTATTGCCGGTCGTCGATCCAAGGCGCCGCACGTGAATCGCACGGCACGCGTCGCGTTAGGTGGTCTCCTGCTGCTGGCGCTGGCCAGCTGGCTGGTGCCGTTGTTCAGTGCGTCCGATCCGCTCGCGATCGGCGACATCGTTGGCCAAAGGCTGTTGCCGCCTGGCGCGCGCGACGCGACGGGCACGTGGCACCTTCTCGGCACGGATCGCTTCGGTCGCGATCTGTTCACGCGCATGATGCTCGCGGGGCGTATCTCACTCGCGATCGGAGTCGGCGGTTCGTTGCTCGCCGCGTCGCTTGGCGTCGTGATCGGCGCTGCGAGCGGTTGGTTCGGTGGTTGGCTCGATCGTGCGGTAATGGCCGCTGCAGACGCGCTGCTCTCGATCCCGCGGCTGATCCTGCTGCTGTTATGTGCCGCGCTCTGGCGTCCTGGCGTCGCGACGGTCGTGTTCGTTCTCGCCGCGACCGGTTGGATGGGCGTGGCGCGTCTTATCCGCGCGGAAGTACTGGGGTTGCGTGGGCGCTCCTATGTGGATGCCGCGAGGACGGCAGGAGCGAGCGAACAGCGTCTCCTACTGCGTCACGTACTGCCTAACGCGCTCGGACCGGCGATCGTGGCGGCGACACTTGGTGTCGGGAACGCAATTCTGCTCGAGGCCGGACTCGCCTTTCTTGGACTCGGCGTGCAGCCGCCGGATCCGAGTTGGGGGAACCTCATTGCCGGCGGACGCGATCTGATCGTCAACGCGCCCTGGGTCGCCGTCGCCCCTGGAATCGCGCTCATCGTTACTGTCACATGTTGCACTTTGCTGGGTGACGCGATGCGCGACCGCCTGGCAGGCGAGCGCTTGTTAGGCGAACGCGCCTAGCGCAGCTCCCCGCCGTCGTCCAAGCCAAAGAGAACCGTGTGGATGCCGTTTGGCGGCACGATGATCGGAACGCGGTTTCCGCGCATGGGCAGAGGCGCGATCGGCGTTTCGTCGAGCCTGCTTACGTGCGCCGAGCCGGGGGCCCGCGAAAGCACCCACGCACCGGGCACTTCCGCGTCTGTGATGTTCACGCAGCGGGCGACAACATAGTTGCCATCGTCGCTCTCCTTGAGCGTGGAAAACGTTAGGCCCTCTCCTTCCAGAGCGATTCCCTGAATCGGCTCTGGCAGCGCCACCAGGTCGCGGAAGGTGTCGCCGACCAACGGAAGCAGGACGTCGTCCGCAAGCGCGACCATGCGGGCGCGCGTGGCGGCCGAGTCGCCGGCATGCCACGTGATCGCGAATTCCGCTTCGAAAGGACCGAGGCACTGCGCTGCCGGCGTCGGCATCGGCCAGCCGGCATGACCAGGGCGCTCTGGCAAATCGCTGCGTGAGAGCTCGGCGACGGCCCTAACGAGTGTGATTGCCACGGCTCCACTGCTTTGCACCTCATACTCAGCCAAACCGTCGCTTACGATAGTGCAGCCGCGCGCTCCGTCGAAAAGCGTCACGAAGCGATGTAGCGGGGCCGTCGGCGGCACGGCTTCGGCACGAGTATCCGCCGCTGGCACGCGCAGCGGCTTCCGTTCAACCAGAGCAAAGGCCGCATCCGCCAAGACACGGCGCGGACGCAGACCTGTCTGAAACACAATGCGCAGCCGCTGGTCTGGCGCGCGATTGACACCGGACACGCGGACCCTAACGAAATCTGCTGTCGCATCCAGCGACGTACGCGCCTCGATCTCGACGTTGCTCCCTCTCCCGCCGCCACGCGGAGCCACGCTCCAATTACTGTCGATCGCTCCGCGAAGAGGGCCGCGTAGCGCGACGCGTGAACGCCGCAATACGCCGCGCGCGTGCGATTTCGGGATCGGTGAGTGCGTGTACGTATCACCGCGGTCAGCGACAGTCTCGAACTCGAACAGCGGATGAATCGATCGCTTGGAGCGCGCACCCTGCCAGCGCGCGCCCTTGGGGCC
>CBQVAZ010000201.1:0-6279 GCA_967720205.1 uncultured Gemmatimonadaceae bacterium
GCACGATGCGCGTCAGGAACATGGCCACAGCCATGAGGCGCGGTCGTTCGAAGACACCGAGGATCAGGCGTCCAACGCGGGAGATGCCGCTGCCACCACTCATGTTGAGAGTCGCGCGCGTTGCTTCCAGCAGCGCGCCGTAAGGGACGCCGGACGGACAGGCTGCTTCGCATGCCCGGCAACCGAGACACTGATCGATGTGTGTGCCGAGGGCTGGATCGCTCGCTTGGACGTCTCCCTCGAGCCGCGCGCGCATGAGCACGAGACGTCCGCGCGGCGAGTCATTCTCGTCCCCCAGCGCCAGGTAGGTGGGACAGGCCTGCATGCAGAAGCCGCAGTGCACACAAGCGTCGAGACCCGGGGCGGCGGCCGCGAGTGGGGTATCTGGAATAGCGCAGCGTGGCGCCGCAGCGGTCGCCATCGTTAGGCTTCGCCCAGGATGCCAGGATTGAGCCGTCGCTCGGGGTCGAAGGCGGCGCGCACACGTTGACTCAACGGATCCGAGGCGGCGCTGGGTGCGACTTCACGCCACAAGGCAGCTGGAAGCACTTCGAACACGCGTGTGCATTCGCTTGCGTGGTGCAGCAGAGCGACGAGGTCTGCATCAGCGACGCGCGGAAGCACAACGCGCGCGATGCCCCGGTCCAGTGTCGCGTGCACGACGGCGTCCGGAACGTCATGAGCGACGGCGGTGGCGAACTCCCAGACGTCGGCGATGCGCGCCGGGCGATGTGAGAGGCGCAGTGCGGCTGTCGGCTGCGAGGGATCGCGCCCGGCGAGCGCTGCCCAAGCTTCACCGGAAACCGAGCGCAGGGCGCCCAGCTCGGCCAACGCCCTTTCCTGGGCGGCGACAGCTTCGTCGTTGCCGCTCACGCGAACGAGCGCTGTCATGTCACTGCCCACGCCTAACGCAGATGCTGTCGCCGGGTGTAGAAACTCGGTCGCGAGCGGCGAAACGCTCGCGGCGCGGTACGCCGCGATCCACTCTCCGAGCGGCCCGCTGATGCTGACGGCATACGTGGCGTCGACCGGCGCACGCGCGCGCAAACGAAGCGTCAGCATCGTGAGCACGCCTAACGTGCCCCACGCGCCCGTCATCAGGCGCACGAGGTCGTAGCCGGCGACGTGCTTGACGACCCGCGCGCCGCCGTTGACGATCTCTCCGTCGCCGGTGACGCACTGCAGCCCGAGCACGACGTCACGCGGCGTTCCGAACGATGCCGCGAGCGGCCCGAATGAGCCCGTGGCGACGGTAGCGCCTAACGTGCCGTCGCGTGATCCAAACGGATCCAGCGCGAGCCACTGCCCGTGCTCGGCCGTCACCCGATCCAACTCAGCGAGCGTCGTTCCGGCCCAGGCAGTGATCGTCAGATCGCCCGGGACGTATTCGACGACGCCGGCGAGTGATCGCACGCAGAGCGAGGAATCCGCACGGACGGGACGGCCTGCGTGGAGCCAGCTGCCGGCGCCGACAATCCGCAACGCGTCGCTACGGGCAGAGGCGTCGCGCACAGCTTCTTGCACCTGCGACGTGCTGGAGGCGTCAATGACCGCTCCGGCGGCGCTGACTGGACCGGCGACCTGCGTCATGACGCCGTGGCGGCGCCTAACGGCGCCTCTCTGCCGACGAATCCGTGCCACTCGCGGCAGGAACGAACCGGTACGACCTTGCCCGGATTTGCCAGGCGATGCGGATCGAAGGCATCGCGCAGGCGGCACATGCGATTGAGCGAATCTTCCGAAAAGATGAGCGGCATGTAGCCGAGCTTGTCGAGCCCGATGCCGTGCTCCCCCGTGACGGTGCCGCCGACGGCGATACACGCCTGCATGATCTCGCGCATCGCGGCGTGCACGTGTTCGCGTTCAGCGGGATCGTGGCCGTTGTACGGGATGTTGGGGTGCAGGTTGCCGTCGCCGGCGTGAAAAACGTTGCAGACGCGCACGCCATGCCGCTCGGCGATCGTCGCGATGCTCGCCATCACGTTAGGCAGCTGCGTGCGTGGAACGACCGCGTCCTGCACGAAGAGGTGCCGCGCGATACGACCCATGGCGCCGAATGCCTTCTTGCGGCCTTGCCACAGCTTGACGCGCTCCACTTCGCTCTGCGCCACACGCACGCCTCTCGCTCCAGCTTCCTCGCACAGCGCCACGACGCGCTCGACGTCGCGGTCCAATCCGGCGGCCAGTCCGTCAAGCTCGATCAACAGCACGGCGGCCGCGTCGATCGGGTATCCCGCGGCATAAATGGATGACTCGACGGCGTGGATCGTCCCGGCGTCCATCATCTCGAGCGCCGCTGGCACGATGCCCGCGGCAATGATCGCTGTCGTGGCTCGCGCGGCCGCGTCGATCGACATGAAGTCGGCGAGCAGGGTGCGAACGGCTCGCGGATTCGGCGTTAGGCGCACCGTAATATCGAGTGCGACGCCGAAGCACCCCTCGGATCCCACGAATGTGCCCAGGAGGTCGTAGCCTTCGCGCTCGCCGTCGGCGGAGCCGAAGGAAGTCACGCTGCCGTCGGGAAGCACGGCGTTCACGGCCACGACGTGATTGAGGGTGACGCCGTACTTGAGGCAGTGCGGCCCGCCCGCGTTCTCGGCGACATTGCCGCCGATCGTGCAGGCCGCCTGGCTCGAGGGGTCTGGTGCGTAGTGCAGCCCGTACGCATGGGCGGCGCGCGAGAGGCTCGCGTTGACGACGCCAGGTTCGACTACGGCGAGACGGCTCGCGGGATCCAGATCGATGATGCGCGTTAGGCGGTTCAGTCCGATCAGCACGACGCCATCGGCCAGAGCGCCACCCGAGAGTCCGGTCCCGGCGCCGCGCGGGACGAACGGCACGCGCTCGCGCGCCAGCAGCTGCACGACGGCCACGACCTCGTCGCGCGTACCCGGGAAGACAGCCAGCGAGGGACGCTTACGGTACCCCGGCAGGCCATCGGATTCGTACACCAGAAGCTCGGCGGCACGCGAGCGCACGTAGCGAGCGCCGACGATGGATCCGAGCCGCCCTTCCAGCTCCGCGGTGGTCATGCGGCGTTAGGCACTGGCTCCGTGGCCATGCCCGTTGTTGCGCGCGCGCAAATGCACGGTCGCGCGGTCTTCGATCGTCTCGACGATTGGGGAGAGCACACCGTCTACCTGTCGCAATCGATCGACTGGCGATCTCGACGCGAGAACGCGGTACTTGCTCGCCAGGTCGAGATCGAGGTACTGCGCGACGACAAAAGCGAGGCTCTTGTCGTCGTTGGGCAAGTCAGGAACTGGTGCGCGGTCGTCCGCGATCGTGCGCGCGGCGGTTGCTACGCGGCTGAATAACTCACGCACGCGACTCGCCAAATCGCGCGTGGCGAAGGCAGGGACTTCCTCATCTGGAATCTCGTCCACTATTCCCTTGAAGTACGGCGCGCCGGTCGAGACGAACCGCACGAGCTCGAAACGGTCTCCTCCGCGCAGGAGCACGTTCGAGCGGCCATCGGGAAGCGATTGCGTGTGTTCGATACGGGCCACACAGCCAACCGTGCCGGGCGCGATGTCACGCTCCGGCGTGTCATCTAGCTTGGGCAGGATGCCGAACTCTTGATCGCCGGCGAGGCAGTCTTCCATCAAGCGCCGATAGCGCGGTTCGAAGACGTGCAACGGCATTGGGGCCTGTGGGAAGAGGACCGTTGCCAGCGGGAAGAGTGCGAGTTCGCGAGAGCTCACGAGACAAAACCTAAGACCTGTCACCAACTAGGGGTTAGGGGTTGGGGGCTAGGGTTCGCGTCAACGATGGCTGCATCGTGCGCGTTAGCTATTCGTCCACGCCGCGCGGCCCGCACAGGTCGCGCGGCGCCTTATTGTACGGCCCGTACGCTTCAAATCTGAGCATCGCCGGATGGTATTGACGCACCTCCTGTTGGCAGCGAGCCTCGCCCAAGGCATGACGCAGGGCGTGGTGTACAAGACGCCTAACGAAACTCGCATCGCAGTGCAGCGGGCGCCCAAGCGTCCTGTCATCGACGGTCGTCTGGACGACGAGGTGTGGAAGACCGCACAGCCGCTCACCCGCTTCGTGCAGTACGAGCCCGTCGACAGTGTCGAGCCGCCGACGCCAAGCGTGGGGTGGGTGACGTACGACTCGCAACACTTATATGTCGCGTTCCGCGCCTACGAGCCGGACAAGCGAAACATCCGCACAGCACTGCACGCGCGAGAGCGGAGCAGCGGTGCAGAAGACAAGGTCTCCATCGCGATCGACACATACAACGACAGCCGACGCATGTACGTTTTGCGCGTGACCGCGTTAGGCTTGCAGGAAGACGGCATCAAAACTGAAGGTCACGGAAGCACGGACAACACGCCCGACTTTGTCTGGTATTCGGCTGCGCAGATCGACGACGACGGGTGGACGATGGAGGCGGCTATTCCGTTTGCGTCGCTCCGGTGGCCGCGTGGGGACACGCTCACAGTCGGCTTCGATATGGTGCGTTGGCGCGGAAGGACAGGCGCGCTCGAGTATTGGGCACCGCATCGCCGCGGCCATCCGTGTGACCTGTGTCAGAAGGGAACGCTCGTCGGGATCACCGGAATCGACACTCGCCCGACGACGGACATCCTGCCGTACGTTTCAGGCAGCCGCGCCGGCGTTAGGCGATACGGCAGCGATTCGGTGCTCGTCGGCGGAGCGTGGCAGCCGATTCAGCCGCCGCTCGCCTTCGACCACGAGAAAGCGACGAGCAGCGTCGGCGCCGATATTCGCCTGGCGCTCACATCGTCGACGACGCTCAACGCCACGATCAATCCCGATTTCTCACAGATCGAAGCCGACGACGAGCAGGTTCGCGTGAATCAGCGCTTCACCATTTTCAACGAGGAGCGGCGCCCATTCTTTCTCGAGGGTCGTGACGTCTTCATCACGGCGCCACGCGACGATGGCGAAGGCGTTGTCGCAGGCTCCCTGTTCTACACGCGCTCCATCGTCAACCCGTCAGCCGGTGCACGCCTAACGGGCAAGGCGGGGCGTACGACATTTGCCGCGCTCTACGCGCGCGATGACGACCCAGGGCACTACTTTTTCAACGGCTACGAGTCCAGCGGGTTCCTGCCACAGCTCGGCACGGCGGCTGACGTAATGGTCGCTCGACTCCGTCGCGACATCCTCTCCGACTCCTATTTCGGAGTGACGATGCTGGGTCGCCGGCTCGACGACGCGCATTCACTTGTCGGGAATGCTGACTTCTCCGTGCGCCGTAAGTCGCTCTCGCTGTCAGCCGAGGCGGGTTGGAGCGAAGACAAGTCTCCGCTGGACACTGCGCGCAGCAGCGTGCTCGATGGCGAAACGCTGCGCGGTGTTTCGTACATCTCACGCCTCGCCTTCGTCACACGCTCATTTTCAACGAGCCTAACGGCAAGCGGGCTCTCGCCGGATTACCGCGATCAACTAGGCCGCTTCTCTCGCGTCGGTCTCCGAGGATACGCCGCTCGCGCTGAGTTCACGCAGTATCCCAACAACCGAGTGCTGCAGCGATCGCAGCAGCAACTCGATGTTTCGCGCACCTACGCGTACGACGGTGCTTTGCTCGACTGGATCGTCTGGCCGAAGCTGGAACTGGCTTTCCGCGGGAGCACCTGGCTCAACCTCGGTGCCATTGAGCAACAGACAACTCTCTTCGGAGCGCCGCTCCGCGTCAGATCAGCCGCCGGCGACCTCCGCATTCAGAGATCGCAGCGCTGGGCGCTGGGCGGATTTCTCATCGCCGGCGAGCGCGAAATCGTCGATCCGAGCCGTCCGCGGGTTGGAAACGGCATATCGGCCGACGTGAACGTCACGCTGCGTCCAGTCTCGCAAGCCAGCATCGAGGCTCGCGCGCGACGTTCGAACCACTACGAGTCATGGGGTGGCGACCTCGTGGATGATGCGAAAATCGTTAGGCTCCGCGCCACGTACCAATTCACGCGCACTATCGGAACGCGCATTATCGGCGAGTACTCGGATCAGTTCAACGCGCTCACGTCCAGTGCGGCGTCGCGCCGAGTGCGTCGCTACAGCTCGAGCGTTTTGTTGAGCTGGGAGCTCGCGCCTGCCTCGTTTCTCTTCCTCGGCTACAACGACGCACAGCAAGACTTCGATGCCCCACTCGTTAGGGACCCGCGCGTCATGCGCACCGGCAATCTGTTCTTTCTGAAGCTGTCATACCTGTACCGCGTCTAGTGCCAATTCCCTATCCCCGATCCCCTGGCACTGGTTAGGGCGCCTCTCGTGCCATCCGTTCCGCGAGCTCCTTGAGCAGCGAGAAGT
>CBQVAZ010000202.1:0-6275 GCA_967720205.1 uncultured Gemmatimonadaceae bacterium
CGCGCGGAGTGGATGGAGCCCGATCTCGCGCCGCTGCAGATCGCGTTAGGCTGATTGTGACCGCAGCACCCGTGCGTTTGGATCCAGCGCAGCGCCGTCTCGTGAGCCAGCGTCTTGTCGCGAGTCGGCTGAAAGGGCCCAAGCAGGTGGTGGAGTGGCTGGGCGCGGTTCAGGCCCAGGATTACGCGGGCGCGAAGTGGGCGTTGGGACAGCGTATCCGCGGCGCGACCGATCGCGACATCGAAAGCGCCTTCAACAAAGGTGAGATCCTTCGCACGCACCTGTTGCGACCGACCTGGCATTTCGTCTCGCCCGCCGACATCCGCTGGCTGCTCGAGCTCACGCGGCAACGGGTGCACGCCGCGAATGCATCCATGTATCGCAAGCTCGGCATCGATGCGGCGCTGGTTAGGCGCAGCACCAACGCGCTCACGAAAGCTCTGGAAGGCGGCCATCAGCTCGCGCGCGAAGCGCTTCGCGATGCCCTCGAGAGGGCCGGCGTCCCGACCAGGGGCGAGCTGCGCATGGGCTATATAATGATGTATGCGGAGCTCGAGGGCCTCGTCTGCAGCGGCCCACGAAGCGGGAAGCAATTCACCTATGCGCTGCTTGACGAACGGGTTCCGCGTGCGCCCGCGCGCTCGCGCGATGAAGCGCTGGCTGAACTCTCGCGCCGCTACTTCACGAGTCGAGGGCCAGCCACAGTGCATGATTTTGCCAAGTGGTCCGGCCTAACCATTACCGAGTGCCGAAAAGGCCTCGACGCCGTGAAACACGAGCTCGAACACGAGGCCGTGGATCGCAAGGAGTACTTGTTCAAACCAACGAAGACACTGGGCGACGAGATGTCGTCAATGACAGCGCATCTGCTGTCGATCTACGATGAATACGTCTCGGGCTACAAGGATCGTAGCGCGATCGTCACTGTAAAGAACGCTGCTCGCCTCGTCGCAATCGGCAACGCGTTAACTGGCATCGTCGTAGTCAACGGTCAGATCGTCGGTACATGGAAACGCACCTTCGGCGCAGCCGCGGTTCGCGTTAGGCTCGAGAGCTTTATGCGCTTGAATCGAGTTGCAAACTCCGCCGTCAACGCCGCTGTCGCCAGGTATGGTCAGTTTCTGGCGATGACGGTCGTGCGGGCATAGCGCGCCAACGGTAAATTCGCGACATGCCCCTGCTCTTCTCGTACGGCACGCTGCAGCAACCTGACGTCCAGCTTTCGACGTTCGGCCGACTGCTCCACGGGAATGCCGACGAGCTCATTGGCTTTGAGCAAGGACTGTTCGAGATCGCGGATCCGGAGTTCGTGGCCACGAGCGGCAAGGCATTCCACGCGATCGTGAAGTACAATGGACGAAACGACAGCCGCGTCCGTGGTACGGTACTCGAGGTCTCAGACAGCGAGCTCGCGAGCGCCGACGAATACGAGCCAGCTGGCTACAAGCGCGTCGCCACAACGCTCGCTTCAGGAAAGGTCGCCTGGGTGTACGCCGACGAGCGTGCGCTGCCGGACGAGCGCTGACGCGGATGCTCAAACGCAGCGCATTCTTCACAATCCTCTGCACTCTCGCTTCGTGCTGGCCACGCGACATCTCACGTGCTGCTTAACGAGGTGTCGATTGACCTGTGCCGCAGTCGACGCAGTTAGTGCCCATGTAAGAATCCTTCCACCGCCTTGAAGAAAGCGTCGGGGACTTCCAGGTACGGAAAGTGACCACTCCCTTCGAGCAAGAGGAAGCGCCCGTTAGGCAGCGCCTTCGCCCACTCGCGACCAGTCTCCGGCGGAATGCCATCCATCGTACCGTGCATGACAAGCGTCGGTGCCGCCACGTTGCCTAACGCCTGTCGCCAGTCCCAATCACCCAAGGACGCCATCGTGAAGCGATCGACGCTGTTCGCCTTGTTGGCAAGGGCTTCCGGCGTGCCAGCGCAGAAATCACCTCGGCTCATGCTCAAGTTGCGCGCGTCAGCGAAATGGGGCGGAAACCACGCCAAGTAGTACTCGCGACAGATCGCGGCGTCGCCGGGGTTGGCCGCGCGCTTCAATCGATACTCCTCTAACCGTCGGCGTAACGCGCTGTCGCGCCGAGCATCCAGTCGCGCGGGAACTGTGGCGAATTGCGCGCGCGTCATGGGGATCGGACCGACGAGCAGCAAGCGACCGACTCGCGACGGATAACGAATCGCGTAAACCGCCGCGACAGCCGCGCCCCAGGAATGGCCCATCAGCGTTAGGCGCTCAATCTTGAAGTGCTTGCGCACCGCCTCGAGATCGTCTGCGAATCGTTGCGCGTCGAGGCCGGCGGAGTCGCTGACCAGCGTGGAACGTCCCGCCCCGCGCTGGTCGTAGAAAAGCAGCGCATGTCGCGCGGCGAGCGGCTCGAGGTCGGCTGCGAAATACTCCATGCTGAAGCCGGGCCCGCCGTGCAACACGACGAGAGTATCTCGGTTTGATCCCACGAGCCTGTAAAACAGACGCACACCGGCACCCGCATCCACGAACCCATCTTTTGAAGCGGGCTGTGCGAAGACCTGCATCCTCATACCAACTATTGCCAGCGAAAGCAGCGCGAGTGTCCGAGCCGCTAGCTTGACGTTAGGCATTCCGCGCTACTCCAGGCGTCAAGGCGCCAGAGCGAGTGACGTTCTCACAGAAGATCGCGAGCCGTTCATTGAACGCTGCTGCACTGTCCCAGAACGGCGCGTGTCCTGCCCCCTCCATGATATCAACCTCCGCATGCGGCATTCCCGCGCGGTGTTGCGCCACCGCTTCCCGCTTCACGATCGCGTCGTTCGCCCCATGCGTGATCAATACAGGCCGTGTGATCGTCGGCAGGAGATCGTCGTTGTCGAACGAACGCGAAAGCAGGGCCTGCCTAACAAAGGGTGGAACGGAGAGGTTGTATCCAAGCATCGTGTACAGATCGACTGTCGCCGGTTCCTGAGCAAAGCACAGGCGCAGCAATGAATCGAGGCTCTGTACGCTCTCCCCGACGTCTGTTGAGAAGAAGCCGGGGACGAGTGCCAGAAACTCGGGCGTCAACACAGAGATCGCCGCGTCGCTTCCCAGCTTCGTTACCGCGCCGACGAAATGCATTCCGCCGACACCCTCCTCGCCGTAGTGCCTTATGTAATCGAGTATCACGAGCGGGCCGTATGACCAACCGCTAAGGATCGGCAGGTTCAGGTCCAGCTCGCCAATGACGGCGTCGAGATCATCAGCCCACATCCTCGAGTTGTCGTAGCCTTCGCGCGGTCGATCTGACAATCCGTGCCCACGCAGGTCCAACGCGATGAGCCGGAAGTCACGCGCCAAATCAGAGTTGAGCTGCCGGCTCCACTGCAGAGAGCACTGCGAGAGGCCGTGGATGAAGACGATAGCTTGTCCGCGCGGATTCCCTGCTTCGATGAGGTGGAGTCGAGTCCCTCCGCCTCCGGTGATTGAATGCTCCTTCATTTGTGACGCTCCTTCCATTGGTGTTTGAAGTTCGGGGAGGAACCTGAGACGCACCCGTCACTTGCGGCGGCATGGCCGCGTCACCACCTATCTCGCGGCGTCATCTAGCTGCTTCTGGAGTGCGTTTTGTGGCCATCCAGCTCGTCACTTTTAGTGGCTTGCGTGCTGAAAACACCACCGCCGAGCTGGAACGGTTGTTCGCCCAGCATTCGCGCGCGGCGCTCTTTGTCTATCTCGCCGTCGACCGGCGCGTCTCGCGTGAAGCGCTCACGACGGTTTTCTGGCCGGAGAGTGACGCCGAAAACGCGCGCCACGCGCTGCGACAGAGCCTCTACCAGCTTCGTAAGGCAGTCGGCAATGACTGGATCGACTCGCGCGCACACGAGCTCGTCGTCAGCGACGATGTGCAGACGGACGCGCAGGCGTTCACGCAAGCGATCGAACGCGGCGATGCTGAGGCAGCGGTCCGACTATATCGCGGGCCGTTTCTCGACTGCGTGCATCTCATCGACCTCAAACCGTGGGAAAGCTGGGTCGACAGCCGGCGAGCGCAGTACGCGCGCGCGTTTCGTAAGACCTGTCGCGGGCTGATTGAATCAAAGCGCGCCGCTGGCGATCTACCCGGCGCGATCGAGACCGCCGAGCTGTGGACCGCGCGCGATCCATCGGACGATGAGGCGCAGCATCGACTCATCGAATCGCTGGCTGCTGCTGGAGAGCGAGCGGAGGCAATTCGACAGTACGAGACGTATGCTCGCATGCTCGAGGCTGAGGGACTGGAGCCGTTGGATGAGACGAAGGAGCTCATCGATCGCCTGCGGCTTGCGTTAGGCAGCGTCCCTCCGCTGAAGCTACGGCGTCCTGCTCGTAAGGCCACTCCGCCTAACGCCGACGCTGAGCGCGAGTCGGTGACGCTGCGTCACGCCCGCCGCCGAATCCCCGTGCTCACGGCCGTCGCGGCGATCGTCGCCTTACTCGGTACGGCGTGGGGACTGCGCACGAAGCTCGCGAGCTCACCGGCAACGTCACTGACGGCGATCGCCGTGCTTCCCTTCTCTCTGCACGGCGACGATCAGGTGAAGTTCCTGGGCGAAGGGATCGTGAACCTGCTCGGCACAGCGCTCGACGGAGCCGGCTCGCTTCGACCGGTCGACACGCGTGCGACGTTCGCGGCTGTAGCCGAAACTGGCGGCGACCCGATTGATCTCGATCGTGCACGTCGCGTCGCCGCGCGCCTCGGCGCCGGTAAATTCGTGCTCGGCGATGTCGTCGAAGCCGGCGGCACGATCCAGATCGAAGCGGCCGTCTATGACGTCGGTGCGTCAGAACCGAGCAGTAAAGCCGTCGTAAGCGGCGCAGCAGATTCTGTCTTCGAGCTTGTAGACAGACTCGCTGCCCGTCTGCTCGCTGGACTCGGCGATCCGTCGGCTGATCGTCTGCTGCGCACCGCGGCGCTGACGACGAGCTCGTTACCTGCGTTCAAGGCGTACTTGTTAGGCGAAGAGCAGATGCGCGCGGGGCGCTTCGAGCGAGCCGCGGATGAATACCTCGCGGCGATCGCGCTCGACTCGACGTTTGCGGTCGCGCACTATCACCTCGCGCTGGCGCGGGAGTGGGCGCCACTCCCCGGTGAAGAAGAGGCGGCGCTTGCCGCGGCTCGTCACGGCGCCCGACTTTCCGGTCGCGACCGCATGCTCCTCGAGGCCTTTCGCCAGTGGCGCATCGGCGATGCGACGCAGGCGGCCGACGCGTATCGGGCGATCCTGGCACGTTACCCCGACGACGTGGACGCGTGGTTCCAGTTAGGCGAGATCCAGTTCCACCATGGGCCACTCGTTGGCAATGCTCTCGAGGAATCGGAGCAAGCCTGGCGCAAAGTCCTCTCGTTCGAGCCGCGCAACCTTTTCGCACTCACGCACCTGGCTCGGATCGCCGCGGCGGCCGGGCGCGCGTCTGCTGTCGACTCGCTGCTCTCGCAGTTCAATCCCGAGCAGTTGCGCACGGATCGGCGTCTGCTCGAGCTGTTGATCCTTCAGGCTGCGGCGCGCGGTGACAGCGCGGCAGCGCATGCCCTCGGCCGAAACGTTAGGCAGGGCGAGCCGTTCGCCGTATGGCGCGTCGCCGTGTTCCTAACGGCCTTCACTCCTGATCCAGGTCTGATGCGCGCTGTGGTCGATGACTTCACACAGGACTACTCGAACCCTGCCCTGCGAGCCGACATGCAGTGGTTTGCATCGCTGCTGGATCTGGCGGGCGGCCGCATACGTGCCGCAAAAACAGCCGTAGCAAAGGCCGTGGACTCGGAGAGCGAAGTTCCGCCGGCGCAGCGGCGATGGGGGTTCAGAGAAGTGACCGATTGGTTCGCGGCCACTTTGCCGTTGCCGTATGGCGATTCGACGCTCGTTCGCGCGCGGCGCGAGGCAGAGTCAGCGCGAGCCCAGAGCGAGTCGCGGCCGCCCTTTTTCAGCGAGTTGCTCGTGGGAGGTCCGGTTCAGTTCGAGCCGTTGCGGCAGTACACGTTAGGCATCCTGTCTGTCCGCCTCAATGACACGACGGCCGCAACCGCGGCGGCAGCGACGCTCCAGCGCCCGGCGGCGTTAGGGTCGGCAAATGCACTCACTCGCGACCTGGACCGCGGACTGCGCGCGCGCTTGGCCTGGCATGCCGGCCGTCGGGAAGAGGCGCTGCAATTGCTCGAAGCGCTGGAGTGCCGCGATTCGCAGGGCGATATCGCCATGATTCCCTTCGTCACGCGCGCTAACGAGCGCCTGCTGCACGGTGAAGTCCTTGCTTCGTTAGGGCGCGAGCAAGAGGC
>CBQVAZ010000203.1:0-6264 GCA_967720205.1 uncultured Gemmatimonadaceae bacterium
CTTCTTGTCTTTCTCGCGCTGGTAAATCTTGGCGTACGTCGCGATCACCGCGTGATCATCGGCATGTGCCGGCCTGAGCCCAGGACGCCACTGGTTGCGCTCACCCATCGCCTTCATCGCCTCATAGTACTTGGGCGAGTCGGACACCTCGGCGAATGCCATCATTCCGGTATAGAAAGCGGCCACCGTCCAGTCGTAAGGCGGATGCTGCGACGGATGCGCGAGCTGCCAGTCAGCCGCCGCGGTCATCACCTGCAGTACTGCCGCGCGCGTTAGGTCCGGCGAGTACGTGCGTCGTTGCTCTGGCTGCGCCGTGGCTGGCTGCGCCATACTTGCCCAAACCGGCATCAGCGCGCTCACGAGGAACTTGTACTTTCTCATTGGCGTACTCCTGCAGTTACGGACCGGTCTCCGTGCGACGGACATTGCCACTTCCCGACCTAACGGCGAAATGAGACGACTCTCCAATCTCGCGTTGCTCTCGATCTTCTGCACTGGTCTCAGCGTTGCGTCATTCGCGCAGGACTCGGTCGCGCGAGCCGAGCAGAACGTCGCGGAGCTCAAGAAGCTGGACGCCGTGCTGACGTTCCTGCGCAAACGCAACGCAATCGACTATACCATCACTACACCCAACGGCGTCGACGAAGGCAAATACGTCACGATCGGCGGAATCGAGCAGTGGATCACGATCCGCGGCGAAGACCGCAGCAATCCAGTCCTGTTGTTCCTGCACGGAGGCCCCGGCGACGCCACGAATCCGTGGTCCTACGCCGCGTTTCGCCCGTGGCTCAGGCAGTTCACCCTCGTGCAATGGGATCAACGTGGTGCGGGGAGGACGTTAGGCAAAAATGGACCCTCGTTAGGCTCGACGATCGCACTGGATCGTTTGGTCCGTGACGGAATAGAGCTGACGGAGCTGCTGCGAAGGACGCTGAATCAGGACAAGGTCATCCTCGTCGGTCACTCCTTTGGCTCGATCCTCGGAGTCTTGATGGTGAAGTCGCGACCGGATCTCTTCCATGCGTTCGTCGGAACAGGTCAGGTCGTCGATCCAAAAAGAAACTATGCTGTCGCGTACGCTGAGTTGCTGAAAGCGGCGGAGACCTCGGGAGAGCAGCGCGCCATCCGAGAGCTCAAAGAAATCGGGGCTCCGCCTTGGAAGGACGGGCGCGGGTATGGAGTCCAGCGCAGGTGGGCAAACATCTTCGAACACGCCGATGTTTTTCTCGGATCGATGTTCGGCCTCGCACTCGCTGCGCCAGGCTACTCAGCGCGCGACGTCAACGACTGGCTCGACGGCCAAGGCTTGAGTGCCGAACACCTCGTGCCGGAAACGAGCGCACTCGAAGCACAGAAACTCGGCGGCAAGTTCGCTGTACCGGTCTTCGTGATTCAGGGTGCAGAGGACTTCACAACTCCGACGAGCCTCGCACGGCAGTTCGTGAGCTCGATCAGCGCGCCGCGTAAGGCGTTCATACCCATCGAGGGCGGAGGCCACTTCGCCGTCTTCATGAAGTCAGATGCTTTTCTGACTGCGCTGGTCGCGCGAGTGCTCCCGCTGGTGAAGCGGCCGTTGAATACTCGTACTCCTGGTTAGGCGCTCTCCGGCAGGCTCTTACCGGCAGATCGACCAAGGGCAGCAAAAACAAACGTGGCCGGCGTTCACTTGACCAGAGTGGCGCAAACGCGGACCCGCGGCATCTTTTGAGCGTCGACCGGAGTTACAAATCCCCCAAGCTCGCGAGACGCAGGCCGTGCCCGTACCCGCCGGTCCAGGACGTCGCCAGCACGGCGACCCCGGCCGAGCGCCAGCGCGTTCGATCTCCCACTGGCTGAGGCTCGTGGCAGTGCAGGTATTCCTGGGAGCCCTGGCGACTGGTGCGGTCGGGGCCCAGGAATGGCACGAGCTGTACGCCGACGGCAAACAGGCGCTTCGAAACGGACAGGCCGCGCGCGCCGCGCAGCTTCTGAGGGCCGCAATCCAGAAAAGACCTCGACCCGGCGTATCGGTGCCCACCTATGGCACCAACTTCGAACCGCAGTACTTCCCGTACCTGCGTCTGGCCGAAGCCTACCTCCGCCTCGAATCCTACGACGATGCGCTGAAGACCCTCGAGACGTCGGCCCGTTATGCAGTCGAGCCAGCCGGCGAGCGCACCACACTCGAAAACCGCGCACGGGCAGCGTTGGATGCGAAAAAGGTGGCGCCACAACAGATCCAACCACCCCCGGTAACGTCGAAGGCCGATTCGGTTCTCGCACAGCCAAAAACAACGGTTCCAACGACGACGCCCAAGCGCGAAGCCGAAGTCCCTCCTGCCGTGTCGAGGCCAACTCCACCCTCTCGCGACTCATCGCGCACGACCGAGCCGAGTGGCCGGAGAACGCCGGTGCTGGAGCTCACGACGCAGCCGCCGGGCGCGCAGGTCTTCGTGGACGACGAGCCGGTCGGACGCAGCGATCCTGAAACGGGTCGCCTGCGCCTAACGAGGCTTCAGCCGGGTCGCCATCGGCTGCGGCTTTCGGCGCAAGGCCACGACGACCTCGTTCGAGAAGTCGTCCTCGCCAATGAGCCGCTCTCGTTCCACGGCGTGTTGTCGGTCTCTCAGGCGCCCCCTCCGGCTGCAGCCGTGGATTCGCAGACCGCGCCGACAAGAACCCGCTCGCCTCCAACCAGCTGGTCGCTTCTCGCTCTCGTCCTCCTCGTCGTTCTCGTGCCTGCAGTATGGATGTGGCGCCGCGCGAGATCGCCGAAGCAAGCTGAATCCGCGCAGGCCATCACGAAGCCGCCGCTTCCGGCGCCCCGCATTAGTGCGGAGAGCGTCTCGTACGAAAACTTTCCTGTTGATTTCGGCGACTACCGGCTGATCCGCCGCATCGGCAAAGGCGGCATGGCGACCGTCTACGAAGCGGAGCGGCGCGGAGGCAGCGAGAAGTTCGCACTCAAGCGGCCGCTCTCCGGATTTCTCGACGATCACAGGTTCCTCGAGCGCTTCACGCACGAAGCGGAGCTCGGGCGCGCCCTGCATCATCCGAACATTGTGCGCATCCTCGACCGCGGTCAGGTCGAGGCGACGCCCTATTTCGCGATGGAGTTGATCGACGGCGAGACGCTGCGCGACCGACTCGACCGCGAAGGTCGTCTCGATCCGGTCCTCGCTGCAAGTGTGACAGCTCGCGTGGCCGAGGCGCTGGACTACGCGCACCACAAAGGCGTCATCCACCGCGACCTCAAGCCCACCAACATCATGCTCGAGCGCCTGGGCGGTCTCAAGGTCATGGACTACGGCATCGCGCGAGCCCAGTACCGGGAAGGCCTAACGACAACTGGCGGCTTCATCGGCACGCCGCAGTACTCGGCTCCCGAGGCCGCCGACGGCCGGACCGAACCGAAAAGCGATATCTACTCGCTAGGCGTCGTGTTCTTCGAAATGCTCACCGGCAGCCTGCCGTTTCCTAACGAGAACCCCTACGCTGCACTGCACAGCCACAAAAACACGCCGCCTCCAGTACCATCGACGCTCAATTACGCCTTGACGGAAGAGATCGACCGCATCGTCCTGCGCTTGTTGAGCAAGGAGCCTGCGGAGCGACCTACTGCCGAGGAGTTGCTCAACGAGCTGACCGATTATCAGGAGAAGGTGCGATGAGGGCGTTAGGCGCTGCAATCATTGCAGCCTCGCTCGTCTTCACCTCCAGGACGTTCGCCCAAGTGGTTTCGCTGAACCGCGCCGGCTCAGGCGCTCGCGCGGCGGGAATGGGCAATGCCTTCATCGCAATTTCCGACGACGGTACCGCTGCGTCGTGGAATCCCGCAGGGCTTTCGCAACTGCGAAAACCGGAGTTTTCCCTCGTCCAGGCGGCGAGCCGACGCAGTCAATTCCAGGAAGGCTATCGCACAGTGGGCCGCTCAGCCCTGTTTACGGATTTGAAGACCACGAGCAACGCCACGAACATCGAATTCGCGAGCGCCGCGCTGCCATTCACTCTTGGCCACCGGCCGATCACCGTGCAGCTCGGCTGGCGGCGCCTCTATCAGTTCAGCGGAGGAGTCCGCGGCGACACCAGACGGGTCCCAATCACAGCGGACGGTAGGCCAGAGGGGACCATCCGCCTCGACAACGTCAGCGATGGAAGCGTCGACATCTGGGCGCTGGCTGGAGCTGTACGCGTTACAAACCGACTCTCGTTAGGGTGGAGCAGCGATTTCTATCGCGGCGTGTGGGAGGACCGCGCCAACGTCAGCGAGGATCCCGGCATCCTGGGACCAACCGATTTCATCTCGACCAAGAACGGCAACAGGATCGGTGACCACAGCCTCAGTTTCGGCCTTCTTCTCGCCTATCCTTCGGTGAAGGTCGGTCTCGTGTATCACAAAGCGCTCAGCAGCGGATACGACGTGAAGCAAGCCGTCCGTTCCAACTTGGGCGAGTCGTTCGACAGCACCTTTAGTCGCGATGACGGTTACCGTCTTCGTTTTCCTCGTTCTGTCGGAATGGGCATCGCCTGGGTTCCGAGGCCACTGCTGCGATTCGCGCTCGATCTCACTTATGATGAGTGGAAGAAGTTTCTGGTGGAGCGTCCAGGCCAAGTACTCAGCGGATTCGACGGGCTCCCGCCGGGGCTGACGACGACTCGCAACACGCTCACGCTGAACGCTGGCCTCGAGCGGCTCTTCCCTGTGCAAGGCACATACGTGCCCCTCCGACTCGGCTTTAGTCACGAGCCACAAGGCGGTCGGGATGCAATCGTTAGGAAAGACGCTAACCAGACCGTCCTTGCCGCTGGCAGCGGGATCAATTCGAACAGCATCAAGTTCGATGTCGCGATCGAGTATCGTTGGGGGAGCTTCCAAAACATGTCGAACATCAGCCCCGTGTACATGAGCGGCCGCGCCGAGGATTTCGGTCTCCCTGGACTCCCGGAGGCCGAAGGAACAGCGCGGATCCAGGAATGGCGCCTCAAAGTCTCGATGATTTATCGAATCGCGGACACCGAGAAAATCAGAGAAGTGTTGCGGAGGGCCTTTGGCTCCTGACGGCAGCTGCCTAACGCGGCTTGGCATTACGCACCTTCGGTCGCCGGCCGCATGGCCCCACACGCGCTATCGTATCGCAACCCCAACAGAATCGGCGTGACCGGGCTCCCCACAAGCCTCGACCAGCTCAAGGCCGCACTCGCCGACCGATACACAATCGAGCGCGAGCTCGGCGAGGGCGGTATGGCCACCGTGTACCTCGCGCGGGACGTTAGGCACAACCGACAGGTCGCGCTCAAGGTGCTCAAACCAGAGCTCGCGGCGGTTCTCGGCGCGCAGCGATTCCTCAAGGAAATCCAGGTCACCGCGAACCTGCAGCACCCGCACATCCTTCCCCTGTACGACTCGGGAAACGCGAACGGTGCGCTGTTCTATGTCATGCCGCTCGTGGTGGGGGAGTCGCTGCGTGACCGGATGACGCGCGAGAAACAGCTCCCAGTCGATGAAACAGTCAGGATCGTACGACAGGTTGCCGGCGCGCTCGATTTCGCGCATCGCCACGGCATCATCCATCGCGACATCAAACCGGAGAACATCCTTCTGCAGGACGGCGAGGCGCTGCTCAGCGATTTCGGCATCGCGATCGCCCTCGCCGAGGCGGGTGGCGAGCGCCTAACGGCTACGGGACTGTCGATCGGCACGCTGCAGTACATGAGTCCCGAACAGGCAACAGGTGAGCGCGACCTCGACGCCCGCTGCGACGTCTACGCGCTCGCCGCCGTGGCCTATGAGATGCTCGCTGGGGAACCGCCAGTGACTGGTCCAACGGCGCGCGCGATGCTCGCCAAGCTCATCACCGAACGGCCGATGTCATTGCGGGCCGTGCGCGATGGCGTGCCGGCGTCAGTGGATGACGCCGTGATGCGAGCGCTGGCGAAAGAGCCGATGGATCGCTTTTCGAGCGCGCGCGAATTTGCTGACGCCCTCATATCGCAGCCAGCAGGGCGAGCGGCTGACGCGACGGTTAAGGTCATGCCGCTGGCGGCACGTGCGCGGCGCAGACGAGCGGCCGCGTTAGGCATCATTGGTCTCATTGCTATCGTCGCCGCCTACTCGCTCGCGAAGTACGGACTCACGGCTTCCGGCGCTAACGCAAGCGAGCCAGCTGTTATTCGGTCGATCGCCGTCTTGCCGCTCGACAACTACTCCGGCGATTCCACGCAGGATTACTTCGCCGAAGGGATCACCGATGAGTTGACGAGCGCTCTCGCGACGATCAGTCAACT
>CBQVAZ010000204.1:0-6241 GCA_967720205.1 uncultured Gemmatimonadaceae bacterium
CGCGCGTTCAAAGCGCGGCAATCACTAGTGGGCGCGCAAACGTCGTGCCCGCTCGCGGGTAGGGCCGGGCTACTTGAAGCTGGGCGTCGTCAGCCGATCGTCGCGCACAAATCGGTCGTGCGCGGGCATTTTGATCTTTGGCAGTGAGAGCGAATCGATGACGACGTCGCGTGCAATGATGCCGTTCTCGGCGAGGATCCACGCAGTCACACCGTAGAGCTCGTTAGGCGTGAGCGACCCTGGGTTGTCCTGCGGCATCGCGCGCCTCACGTAGTCGTACACGGTTGTCGCATATGGCCAGTAATTCCCGACCGTTTTGACAAGCGCAGGATCGCGCCCGAAGCCAAAGCCTTCGCGTGGCTCGCGCCCGACGATCGGCGGGTTCGGCGCGACGCCTTCGCCCTTGGCGCCATGACAAATCGCGCATTTCGCCGCGTACACGGCGGAGCCTTCGATGGCCGTGGCGCGTCCGGATGGCAATCCAACCCCGTCGGGATTCACGTCCAAATCCCACGCCGCAATCTCCTGCGGCTCCGGAGGGCGTCCTAGCGCGTAGCTCGCGGGTTCGGCGGGAGCCGGCGAGACGGAGCCGCGGCGCGCCGAACTGGAGTCTGCCGAACCGCTGCCGCTGCTGTTGCAGGCGAGGACGAGGCTCGCGCCTAACGTGAGGACAGCGACCGCGCGGCTCATGGTGCCACCTCATAGACCACTCGGCCGTCTGCTTCCACGGTCCATGCGCGCAGATGGTTGTAGTGGTAGTTCGTTCCACTGCCGCGCACCTGGCGGTATTCGGCAAGTGTTGGCTGCACATAGCCCGTGGCGTCCACGGCCCGGCTCACGATCGTCGTGCGCTCGCCGTTCCACTGAAAGCTGTGCGTGAAGCGAACGAGCGCCTTGTCGAGCACGGGTTCCTGCAGCTTGGCGGCGGTCCACGTACGTCCGCCGTCCGTGCTCACGTCCACGGAGGTGATCCGGCTGCGGCCGCTCCAGGCGAGCCCGCGGATCTCGACCCAGCCGCGGCGCGTGAGCTGTACGGGGTACGTTGGATAGGTGATCGTGGACTTGGCGTCCATGACGAAACTGAACTGCCGAGTCGTATCGTTAGGCAGCGGATCGGTGTACTTGGACGTTTCGTCGCGCGACATATTCGGCTGCGAGATGAGCTCGAGCCGGCGCAGCCATTTGACGCAGGTGTTTCCCTCCCAGCCTGGGTTGAGCAGGCGCACGGGATAGCCCGCCGCCGGACGCAGCGGCTCGCCGTTCATGGCGTACACGAACAGTGAATCTTCCATCAGCTTTTCCAGCGGGATGCTGCGCGAGAGCAGGGCCGCGTCGCCGCCTTCCGCGAGCGCCCACGTGGCGTCGCTCCTCACTCCCACCTCGCGCAACACGGTGCGCACCGGGACGCCGGTCCATTCGGCATTGCCTAACAAGCCATCGATGAGCTGCGGCGTCAGCTCCGGCTTCGGGGCGGAGTAGGCCGCGCGGCCGTTACCCGAGCATTCCAGGAAGTACACGCGCGTCACGGATGGGAACGACTTGAGCTCGTCCAGAGTGAAAACCAGCGGTTTATCTACCAGGCCGTGCACCATGAGTTTGTAGCGCGCGGGATCGATCATCGCGACGCCGGCGTGATGCCGCTCGAAGTGCAGATCGCTCGGCGTCACGGTTCCGTTCATCAGGTGGATCGGCGCGAGGGATGAGCCCGCAGTCGCTCCGGTCGGCGTGCGCGCCATTTGTACGAAGGGCGAGCGCGCGCTCGCGGCGCTCGTCGGTGGGCCCGGGACTTTCGTCGGATCGGTGGGGATGACCGGTTCCGTTGGCTGCGTGCCTAACGCGGCTTGATCGCCATCCGCCGGGAGCAATGTAGCCGCCGAGAGTGCCGTTGCGGTGCTGACGAGCAGCTCACGACGCGTGAGCGAGCGATCGTCCTGTGAGCCGGCCATGAGAGTCTCGTGGTGAGTGCGCGCACAACTTTGCGCGCTGGCTGCACCTTAGCTAGAGCCTGAGATAAGACCTCATGAATCAAAAGCGGCAGCGCGGACTAACGCGGACACACGCAGACGGACGCGGAGACTGCTTTGTTAAAGCACGCATTTTCAGCGTTTGTCTTGGTTTTCTCCGTGTTGGTCCGCGCTCCCGCTTATGTCACTGCGAGAGGATCACCGCATCGCGACGCCGCCCGCGCTATTGATACTGGATGTAGACCGGCCGCGGCATCAGAGCGAGTACTTCCTCGGGAGTCATGAGGCGCCAGCCCGCGAATCGCTTGTCGTTCTTGTAAAACAGTTTGAACCCTGTGAATTGAACGGGTTCCGCATACACGTAGCGATCGTAGCTGCCGCGCTTGAGCGGCGGATTTCCCCAACCGTCCATGTTGATCACGATCTGCACGCGCGGGTCGAGCTTAATGCCTTTGTAGTTCCGCAGCATGTTCTGCGTAAAGCGATGGATCACGAGCACCTTTGGCGGGAGTACTTGTCGACGACGCCAGCGAGAAAACCGATCGCGTAATTGATGTCGTCGTCGTTCATGCTCCCGATCACCGTGCCAGGCTTCTTCCCGGTCTTCATGTAGAACTCGGGATCGATCGCCAGATGCACGTTAGGCCGTGCCAGATACTTTTCGAGCCACGGCAGCTCGGCGCGCACGTGGCTCTTACCCACCTGCACGTCGACGAACATGAGGGCATTCTTGCGCTGCGCCCAGCCGTACACTCGCTCGATGAGCGAGCTGTCCATCCGCGCGCGATACATCCCATCCTTTCCAGGATGTCCCTGCGCGACGGTGACGATGAGATGCAGCGCGGGAACGATCGGTGTTGCGGTGTCGGCCTTCGCCCAGCGCGTCACTTCCTTCTGCAACCTGTCGAGCATCTCGTCAGGCGGCACTTCGCCAAGGATCCCCATGCGCTTGGACAGCGGATTGCCGTAGTACGCCAGGATGCGTTTGTTCGGCAGGATCGAGCCGGGAAGCGGCGCCGGTGCCTTGACCGGCCACTCCGGCTTCGGCGCGCGCGGCCGCGCGGCGCTCGCGTTAGGCGTCCGTTTCGCGCACGGCGAGTCGCACGTGGCGCGACTGCTGCTCCGCGTGCTGCTGTCCCGAGTCTGAGCGTCCGCCGTCGCGGACAAGACAAGCCCGGCCAGTGCCGGTCCAAGCATGTGACGATAGCGCATTTGAGAGGCACGGTAGTCGGTGAGCCATCGCGCGCGCAAGCGGCCTATCTCCATGCCACTTCGCTACATCCGCGAAGACGCCCGGCTGACGTCTTAGGTCATCTTTTCCGCTTTGACCATCGGGGGGAGTGCTTCGTCTGTTTTTGTAATGCGCCGCACATTCGTCCCCCTCGCCGCCTTTGCAATCCTGGCCGGCTGTCAAACGCCGCCACGCGCCGCGAGAGCCGCACTTGGCACGGTTCCGCTACCGGCCGCTGCTCCAATCGAGCGCGAAATCTCCACCGAACTCGCGATCGCCACGTTTGACAGCACGTGGACGCGCATTCGCAATACCTACTACGACACGACGCTCAAGGGCCTCGACTGGAACGCCGTTAGGCGCGAGCTGCGCCCGCGCGCCGAGCGAGCCGCAACGCGCGCCGAGCTGCGTGCCGTGCTCATGGACATGCTGAACCGCCTTGGCGATTCGCACATGACGGTCATGCCGCGCGAGTTCACCACGGCCCCACCTAACGACTCAGACGAAGACTCCGGCCCTGGCAGCGTCGGTATCGAGGCACGCATCATCGACCGGTCCCTGGTCGTGTGGCGCGTGGAGCCGAACGGCCCTGCCGCCCGCGCGGGCGTGCGCCCGGGATGGGTCGTGGACGCCATCGACTCGACGGACATCGACAGCGCAGTCGCCGATCTCCGCGCGATTCGCGACGCACGCCTGCGTCGTACCCTGTTCATTCAGGTAACAGCCCGCTTGCAGCACCGCTTCGACGGCTCGACGAATTCCTCTGTCAGCGCCGCGTTCAAAGACGAGCGCGGCAAGCTGCGTCAGCTCGTTATGACGCGCGCGCCGGTTTCGGGGACGCCAGTCAAAATGGGCCACATGCCGATGATGGTGGTGCACGCGTCGTCGCAGCGCATCGACAGCGCGACCGCGTCCAATCGCTGCATCGGTGTGCTCCGATTCAACTACTGGTTGCCACACGTCATGCCGAAGCTCACGTCGGCGATGAACGACTTTCAGTTGTGCGACGGCGTCGTGCTCGATCTGCGCGGCAACGTTGGCGGTCTCGCGGCGATGCTCTCAGGCGTCTCTGGCTTTCTCTCGGATACAGCGGCGACGCTCGCGGTCCAGCAGTCGCGCGGCCAGGAACAGCGCTACGACATCTTTCCCCGCGTAGCAAACGCAAAGGGCGAACGCGTGCGGCCATTCGGCGGCGCGATCGCGATCATCCTCGACCCGCTTTCAGTGAGTACGACCGAGGTATTCGCCGCTGGGATGAGGCATGTGTCGCACGGCCGCGCTCGCATCTTTGGTGAGCGATCAGCGGGGCAAGCGCTTCCGGCGATGATCTACAAACTGCCTTCCGGCGACGTCTTGTTGCACGCCATTGCCGATTTACGACTGTCCGACGGAACTCGCATCGAAGGCGAAGGTGTGCGGCCGGACGTGGAACTGCCGTTACGCCAATCGGACCTGCTTGCCGGTCGCGACGCCGCCATGGATGCGGCCATTCGCTGGATCGCCGACTGGAACAAGAGCGGCGGGCGGCTAGTACTCCGTTAGATTATCTGCGCTGCGCGTGCGAGCAGACACAGCAGCTTTGGTGCGCCGTCGCGCAGGACCCCCCCAAAAAGACTCTGGAGATCTACATGATCAAGGCAAACACGCGTGCGACTCGATTCGCCGCGGCGTTCGCGATGCTTGGCATGGCGTTCGCCCCGCTCGCAGCGGCGCATGCGCAGGCGCTTCCGCCCGCGAAGGACCTCATCGCGAAGTACGTGGCCGCGGTGGGTGGAGTAGACGCATTCAAGAAGTACAAGACCGTTCGCGTGAAGGCGTCTCTGGATATTCCCGCGCAGGGAATGAGCGGCAGCATGGTGATTCTCTCGCGGCTGCCTAACGAAACGATCATGAAGATCGAGATCCCAGGGATCGGCGAGATCAAGCAGGGCTCGACCGGCGACGTCGCCTGGTACAGCAATCCGATGCAGGGCTCGCGCGTGATCACGGGCAAGGAAGCCGAGGCGATGACCGAAGGTCCTGACCCGATGAACTACCTCCGGCTTAGCACCTCGATTACGAGCTCCGAGACGATCGAAAAGGCGACGTACGACGGAAAGGAGTGCTACAAGGTCAAGCACACCTACAAGTCCGGCCGCACGACGACCGATTGCTTCTCGCTCACAGACGGCCTGATCGTCGCTACCGTGGCCAAAGCGGCTACGCCAATGGGCGAGGTAGAACAGACGACGCTGCTCAGCGCATACAAAGACTTCAACGGCATGAAGCGGCCGACGACGATGGTCATCGAGACGCAGGGCTTTCAGCAAGTCCTGACGATTTCGGACGTGACGTTCGACGACGTGCAGGACGCGGAAATGACTCTGCCGGCGGATATTCAAGCGCAACTTCCGAAGAAACCCTAACGAGCACTCCAACAGCCCGCGCGCCCGCAGGGTTTTGCGGGCGCGCCAAGTTTCCAGGCTATCTCATGAGCATCAAGGCTCGCCGCTTCTGGCCGTTGCTCTGCCTGCTGGTCGCTACAGACTGCACGACGAAGCGTCTGGCTGAAACGCATCTCGCGCCGGCGCACGTTCCCCACGAAGTCATCGGCGACTATGTGCAGCTCACCCTGGCGCACAATCCCGGCGCGGCCTTCTCGTTCTCGTTAGGCCCGCTCTCGCGTGTGATCTTCTCCGTGCTGGCGCTTGTCGTGCTGGCCGTGCTCTGGCGCCTCTATCGCGATACGTCCAGCGGCGATCGCTGGCAGAGCGTGGCGCTCGCGCTTGTGGCCGGCGGCGCGCTGGGCAACCTGCTCGACCGTCTACGGTCGGCGCGCGGCGTGGTCGACTTCATCGACCTCGGCTACGGGTCGTTCCGTCTCTGGACGTTCAACGTGGCCGACGTGGGCGTCACGATGGGCGGGCTACTGCTCGCCGTGCTCTTGCTGCGACGCGCGGATGCAGGCAGCGTTGCGGCAAGCGTTTCAACAAAGGAGTCGACGTGACTTCGCTGATCCAGGCGCTGTCTGTCAGCGTCTCGTGCTCGGCTGGTGTACCTAACGCGT
>CBQVAZ010000205.1:0-6240 GCA_967720205.1 uncultured Gemmatimonadaceae bacterium
GCTCGATGAAGCGCTGCAACGCGTCGAGCCGTTTGTTGAAGACGAGATCATCGGCCAGCTCTCGCTCCTCGGCGGAGATTTCCGCGTACGGCGTGACGTGCGCCGGATTCACGATCGCCGCATCCAGACCAGCCTGCACGCAGTGATGCAAAAAGACCGAGTTCAGCACCGCGCGAGCCTCGGGCGCGAGGCCGAAGCTCACGTTGGAGACGCCGAGTATCGCGAGCACGCCGGGGAGCTCGCGCTTGATAAGACGGATCCCTTCGATCGTTTCCTTGGCCGAGTCGATCCACTCGGCGTCGCCAGTCGCGAGAGTGAACGTGAGAGCGTCGAAGATCAGGTCAGACGGTGCCAGCCCATACTCGCCGACGACGATGTCGTGGATCTGGCGCGCGACCTCGAGCTTGCGCTCGCGCGTCTTCGCCATGCCGATCTCGTCGATCGTTAGGGCAACGACCGCCGCTCCGTGTTTCTTGCATAACGGGACCACGGCGTCAATGCGCTTGCGTCCGTTCTCCATGTTGATGGAGTTCACGATCGCGCGACCGGGGATGTGCTCCAGCGCCTTCTCGATGACACTCGCTTCAGTGGAATCGACGACGAGCGGCGACTCGATGGACATCGAGAGCATCTTGACGATCTTCGCCATCTGCTCGGCTTCATCGGCGCGTTCTGTGAGAGCGACACATACGTCAAGTACGTGAGCTCCCGATTCTGCCTGCTCGCGCGCGACCTCGAGGATGCCTTCGTAGTCGTCGGCAAGGAGCAGACGCTTCACTTTGCGCGAGCCTTGCGAGTTCACTCGCTCGCCGACGAGAAGCGGCGGCGGATCCTGATGCAGTGTGATCGCACGCATCGCCGACGACACACGCGGAATGCGGTCGTTCGTTGCCGCCCCGTTGGACCGCATCGGCCGATCTGCCGCTGGCTCAGCGCGGACGCGCGCGACGATTTCCCGGAGATGTTCAGGCGTAGTGCCGCAGCAGCCGCCGACGATGCGCACGCCGAAGTCGCGCACGAACTCGGCCAACGCCTGCGCCATTGGCGCCGGTTCCAGTGGATAGACTGCTTCGCCGACTCCGGTGTTGATCGGCAGCCCGGCGTTAGGGATGACTGAGAGCGGGAGCGTCGCGTGCTGCGAGAGGTAGCGCACCGGGTCGCGCATGTGCTCGGGACCCGTCGAGCAATTGAGCCCGACGACGTCGACACCTAACGACTCGATCGTCGTCATCGCGCTGGCGACGTCGGTGCCCAGCAGCATGCGGCCGCTCGTGTCGAGCGTGACCTGCGCCTGTACTGGAACGCGTCGACCCAATTCGGCGAACAGCCGCTCGAAACCCGCGATCGCCGCTTTGACTTCCAGAATGTCCTGTGATGTCTCGACGAGCAGGACGTCCACGCCACCTTCCACCAACGCGCGCGCTTGCTGGTAGAAGTTCTCGCTCAGCTCTTCGAACGTGATTGCCGAGAGCGTGGGATCGGCGCTCGACGGAAGCATTCCCGTCGGTCCGATCGAACCAGCGACGAAACGTGGCTGCTCAGGCGTGGAGAACTTGTCGCACGCTTCGCGTGCTAAACGCGCCGCGTTGAAGTTGATGTCGCGGCATTTGTCGAACAGCCCCCATTCGGCCAAACGTCGCGGCGTCGATTGGAAGGTGCACGTCTCAACGACGTCGCAACCGACGGCGAGGAACGACTCGTGAATTCCGCGGATGACGTCGGGGCGCGTGAGTACAAGATTGTCGTTGCAGCCTTCGAGCGCCTTGCCGCCGAAATCGTCGCTCGTTAGGGCATGCCGCTGAATCGTCGTTCCCATCGCGCCATCGTAAATGAGGACGCGTTGCTGCAGCGCCCTGAGATAGGGCGACCCAGCGGCATCAGCGCTGGCAGCGGGAGGGGAATGTCGACGTTCGTTGGGTTCTGACACGCGGATACAAAAAAGGCCAGGTAGCTAAAGTGCCCCAGGCCGGCGCTTTAGCGGATTTTTTACGTGGCCGCAAGTTGCCTTAAATCGCCACGAAGCCTGATTCTCAAAAAGCATGTTAGCGGGGCTCATGTAGACGCACAAGCCACGCCAAGGCCACTCCTATGCGTCGGTCGGTGCGTCGCGGTTGCCCCCTCCCCGCGAGGCGTCGGCATCAGGACGCTCGACTGTGCGCATTCGGGCAAGTGTCGCCCGGATCAGTGCAACGAGACGCTGGCGCTCGAGCGGCAACTCCACTTCGGCGAGCAGCAGGCGGGCGAGCGATGGTGACAGAGTCGCCCTCGAGCTGTGCTCCCCTTGCGCCCGGAAAAGGACGAGCACGCCGCCTGGCCGTAGTGGCACGGGTGCGGCGCCTTCGAGCAGCGCTCGCTGCACGACCGCCACATCGAAGCCCGTACTCGGCGACACATCGCGAGCTTCTTCGAGCGACGCCGCGACCTTGATTGGGTGGCCCAGCGCGGCGAGCGCCTGGGAGATTCCTTCGAGAAGGGCGCTGTCGCGGCCGACGACGAGGATCACGGGTGCACGCTCGTCAGGCGCTCGATTGCGGCCGCGTCGACGCCTTCGATGTCCACGACTTTGAGTCGCGCCGTTTCACCGGAAACGACGCGCACGGAACGACGAGGCACGCCTAACGAACCGGCGAGCAACTCCACCAGGGCTGCGTTGGCCGCGCCGTCCACGGGAGGCGCCTGGACTCGCACGCGAAGCGCACCGTTATGCACGCCGCGTAGTTCAGTGCGTGCAGCGCGCGGCTGCACATGCACCGAGAAGCGCACGCCGCGGTCGCGACGCGTCAGCGTGAGCGCGCTCATAAGATTCTCAAGAGCGCGCCGCCGATCAGCTGTATTACGAAAAACGCAACGATTGGCGTGATGTCGACCATACCCAGCGGTGGAATGATCCGTCGAAGCGGCGCCAGCAACCACTCCGTAAGCACGAAGGACCAGCGCACCCAGCGCGCGTACGGCGAAATCCGTACCCACGACGAGATGATGCGGACGATCAGAGCGATCTGAAGCAGACCGATCGCCCAGCGCACGAGAAGAAGCAATAGTCCGCGCGCGCCAGCGCCAGCCGAAAGCGATAGCGCGAATAGTTGGGCTCGCAAGAAACCGAAGAGACTGAGAACGACGATTCCCGCGAGGACAACAGCGACGAGCGCGTAGATCGGAGCGTTCGTCGGCAGCGCGCCCGCGCGAACCACGCGACGCTCGATAGGCGCTAGGAAGGGATCAATGGATCGTCGGGCGAAACGCCCGACCGACCCCATGGGGTTCACGCGTCGCGTGCGCACGAGCCAGTCGACGATGCAGAGGATGCCGAAAACGATCGCGAGCGCCAAAAACGCGATACGTAGGATGCTGTAGGTGGTATCGAAGACCCCGAGCACCGTCGACACGACAGTAACCTTGCGAGCGCACGGACCGACAGCAAGTGCGATTACGCTGCGTCTGACACAGCCGCTGAACGGCGCGCGCCTAACCAGAAGCCGAGCGCCGCACCGGCGATCACGCCGATCCATACGGTTCGCGCCGGGGCAGCCGGCGCGATACTCGTAAGGCAGATGAACACGAGCGCCACCAGCTCGAGCGGCCACGCAGCGTACAGCCGTACTCGCGACTTCGCGGCCGCGTAGGCGACGACGCCGAACAGAAGCGCCAACCAGGCGCCGTCGAACAAAGCGCCGCCGCCACCAACCGCGACATTCCAAGGAAGCAGCAGCGCCCAGGCGCGCGCCGTTGTGATTACGTAGCTGCGCGCGACGTGGAAGTCGTGATTGTCAGTCGCGCTGAGCGTCACGCGTCCCGGAGCGAGCGCGGCTTCCAGCTGCAGCGCACGATCAGCGTTCGTCGAGAACGCAGCGGGCAGCGCGAACATGGGGCTGCGCAATCCCGCACCGGTCCCGTTCGCGCGGTAGCGAAACGCGAGTGCGTCTTCGACGCGCCCGAGCATCGCGAGCTCGCCCGACGCGAGCACGAGCCGCGCGATCAGCGCGATTCCGTGCTGTGGGGGACCCGGAGTGACTCGAGCGCGAAGGTTCAAGCGCCCATCTAGAAACTCGTCAGGCAGCGCTCGCGCTCCGATGACGGCGCCGGGCGCCAGCGGAATCGAATCGAGCGCAAAGGCTTGCAACGTGCCGTTAAACGGTACGTATGCTGACCTCTGCGGAAGCCATTGCACGTAGTAGGGCCCCCGCGGCACTGACGGTTGCACGGCCCACTGTCCAAGCGCGAGCACGGCGGACACCGCCAGGGCGACGATCCACGAGAGGCGGCGCCACATCGCAGCCGACCACTCGCCCTCGTGGTCGACGCACGCACCCAGGGCACCGCCTAACGCATTCGCGACGACATCGGAAAGAGACGAGTCGCGCCCCTGGATCACGCTGAGCTGCAACAGCTCGATGACTGTGGAAACGACAAGCGATGCGACGAGCGCCTGAGCCACGCGGCGCAGTGAAAAAGGAAGGCCCCACGCGAGGGCGGCGCCGAATGGAATGAACAGCGCGACGTTGAGAAAAACATCGACACTACCCAACTCGCCGCACGCAACGCACCACGAAAACCCGCGAGCGGTCTCGCCGCGCCCGGGCCACAGCGTCAGCAGCGCGATAGCCGTAAGCGCAGCGAGGCTTGCCGCCAAACGAGTACGTTTGCGGTCTGCCCAAGGACGTTGTCGAGTGGTATATGCCTTGCCCATTGCCGCTGCCAGCGCGCCTCCCTTCGCAAATAGTCCGTATCGAGTGCCGACAGAAACACACCCTAACGCGTCGTCCGTGGCACCTGTAGCCCCCGCCGCACCTGACGCGCGCCCCCGCACGCACTCGGGCTGGCTGTTCGTCATCGCGATGGTCCCATTCGCCATCCTCACGGCGCATCACTGGAATTGGGGGGCGCCGCCTGGCTTCGGCGATCATGCGCAGTACCTCGCGCATGCTCGTGCAATCGTGGAAGGGAGAGCGTACACCGACATCGGTTACATCTATCATCCCGCGGCGCCGATGCTCGGGCCGCGCGCCTACCCGCCCGGTCTTCCGCTCACGCTCGCGCCGATCGTCGCCCTGTTCGGCGTCGACTCGCTGATGAACCAGGTGCTCATGATCGTGAGCATCGTCGCCTTCGCGTATCTCGCTTTTCGTCGACTCGGACTGGCGATGGCGCCGTGGCAGGCGGCACTGGCCGTGGGGTTCACGGCGCTTGCGGTCGAATCGCGCTTTGCGTCCGTGGTGCCGCTTTCAGACCCTGGCTTCTGCGCGTTGCTCTGGGGACTCGTGCTCGCCGTCGATACGACGTCGCGCTGGACGTGGCAGCGAATCGCGCTCGTCACCGCGTTAGGCTTCGCCGCGATGGCGTACCGCATCCCTGGCGTTGCTGTCGTCCCGGCGCTCACGCTCTATGCGCTGGTCACCTGGCGCCAACACGGTGGTCGTGCGCTCATTCCGGTCGCCCTCTGGGCCGTCGCGGGGGTCGCTGTCCTGTTGTCAGGCGTTTTCGACCTTCCCTTTCGGCAGTATCTGCTGCCGCGCCTGGGCGAGATCGGCGATCGCATAACGAGCATGACGCGCGTCTACAAGGCCGCCGTGTTCGATCTCGAGCTGTATGCGTTCCCGCGAGAGAAGCTGAACGACGCCTATCACCTGATCGCGAGTCTGCTGCTCGTCGCTGGGGCCGGGGCGCTGCTCTGGCGCTATCGCCGCACGATGATGACGGTGACAGTCGTGGCGTACGTGGCCATACTCTTCGTGTCGCCAGTCAGCGATGGCCGCTATCTCTGGCCGATGTATCCGGTGCTCGCCGCCGGCATGGTCATCGGCGCGACAGCGGTGAGTCGGAGCATCACTCGTTATGTGCGCTGGTATCCCCGAAGCGCCGTCCCGATCGCCATCGCGCTCGCCATCGTCATGCTCGGCGCCCTGCGCGCGGGGCTGGGTGTCTCGGCGCCGCTATCGCTGGACAGACTTCCGGACGCCAAGCAGCTGTTCGCCTGGATGCGCGATCGCAACACTGAGCGGCCGATGCGAGTGATGTTCGTCAATCCGCGTGTGCTCGCCATCGAAACCGGCGTTGCGTCGATGGGTGGGCTCGCGCTCCGGCCGCACCTGCAGCTGCACGCGCTGCGGGAACGGGAAATCAGTCACATCGTGTGGCAGAACGCGGAAACGAACAGTTGTCGCGCGAGGCTCTTGAATTCGCTGCCACGCATTTACCCGAAGCACTTCGTGCTCGAGTATCAGAACCCCACGTTCCGCGTGT
>CBQVAZ010000206.1:0-6231 GCA_967720205.1 uncultured Gemmatimonadaceae bacterium
CCGATATCGAGGTCCGACACCACGAACACCGGCGTCTGAAAACGCTCGGCGAGGTCGAAGGCCTCCGTAGCCATGTAGAAGCACTCTTCCGGGTTGGCCGGGAACAGCGCGATGTGCTTCGTATCGCCGTGCGATGCGTAGGCGATGGAGAGGAGATCGGCCTGTTGTGTCCGCGTCGGCATGCCTGTCGAGGGACCTGTGCGCTGAACATCGAAGAAAACGGCCGGCACATCCGCGTAGTACGCGAGCCCGATGAACTCCTGCATGAGCGAGATGCCGGGGCCCGCTGTGCTGGTGAAGGAACGCGCACCGGCCCAGGACGCGCCGATCACGATACCGGCCGCTGCCAACTCGTCTTCAGCCTGCACAATGCAGAATCGCTTGCGTCCGTCCGCGTCGACGCGATAGCGCTGACAGAAATCCTTGAACGCCTCCATGAGCGACGTCGCCGGCGTGATGGGGTACCACGCGCCGACCGTTGCGCCGGCGTAGAGGCAGCCTAACGCGGCAGCCGTGTTGCCGTCCAGCAGCACGTAATCGCGCGTCGCATCCATGTGCTTGAGATGGAACGGCAGCGGGCAAGCAAAATTCGCTTTGGCGTAGTCGTAGCCAAGCCGGATCGCCTTATGATTGGAGTCGAGCAACGCCTTCTTGCGCGCGAACTTTTCGTGCAGCAGCGCCTCGATCACCGTCAGGTCGATATCGAGCAGCGCGGCGAGCGCGCCGGCATACGCGATGTTGCGCATGAGCGTGCGCGGCCGGTCACCCTGGAACGCTTCGACGCACATCGCACCGAATGGGACGCCGAGAATATTGATCCCTTGGCGTACGAGCGCCGGGTCGAGCGGCCAGGAGGAGTCGTAGAGCAGGTAACCGCCGGGCCTGATGTTGGCGACGTCGCGCGCATAAGTCGCCGGGTTCAGCGCGACGACCATGTCGATCTCGTTAGGTCTGGCTGTGTACCCGTGCTCGCTGACACGGATCTCGTACCACGTCGGAAGTCCCTGGATGTTGGACGGGAAGATGTTCTTTCCCGAGACCGGGATGCCCATCCGGAAAATCGACTGCATCAGCAGGCCGTTGGCGCTGGCCGAGCCGGTGCCGTTTACCGTGGCGATTTTGAAGGCGAAGTTGTTTACCACGAACCGAAGGTCAAAGGTCAGAGGTCAAAGGTCAAAGCGATCACGAGGCCACTGCCGGCTGTGACCTTTGACCATTGCCCTTTGAGCTTGTATTACCCGCGTATGGTATCAGGAGGTCAAACTTTCTCATATCCCACGCCGCCGTGGGGCAGCGCTCCGCGCAGAGGCCGCAGTGCAGGCAGATGTCCTCGTCCTTGAGCATCACGCGCTTGGTCTGCGGCAGCGCGTCAGAGGCAAAGAGCGCCTGGCTCGTATTCAGCGCCGGCGCCATCAGTTGTTGGCGCAGATCGACCTCGTCGCCATCCGGGGCAATCGTTAGGCAATTGACCGGGCAGACGTCCACGCACGCGTCGCACTCGATGCACAGCGAGGTTGTGAAGTGCGTCTGGATATCGCAGTTGAGGCAACGCTCGACTTCCTTGGCCGTTTGCTCCGCCGTGAATCCGAGCTCGACCTCGACATTCAGCTTCGAAAAGCGTTCCTCGAGCTCGGCATGCGTCATCTTCATGCGCTGCACCGGGCTATAGTCGTTGCTGTAGCTCCACGCGTGCATGCCGACTTTCGCGCTGATCAGGTTCATCCCCTGCGGCGGCCGTTCGCTGAGCGGCTGCTTCTGACAGTGCTGATGGATCGAGATCGCTGCCTCGTGCCCGTGCGCCACGGCCCAGATGATGTTCTCGGGTCCCCACGCCGCGTCGCCGCCGAAGAAGACGCCAGGGAGCGTGCTCTGCATCGTTAGGCGATCGACCTTGGGCATTCCGTGCTCGTCGAACTCCAGCCCCAAGTCACGCTCGATCCAGGGGAACGCGTTGTCCTGGCCGATCGCGAGAATCACGTCGTCGCAAGGAATCAGGACGGTTCCCACGACTTCGCTGCGCTGCTTGCCATTCTGCTCGCTCCAGCGCAGCTGCTCGAACTCCATGCCGACGAGGCGACCGTTCTCGCGCACGAATCGCGTGGGCGCGTGATTCTCCACGATCTCAACCCCTTCCTCCTCGGCGTCCTCGAGCTCCCAGGGCGATGCCTTGAAGTACGGACGCGAGCGACGCGCGACGACTTTGATGTCCTTGCCGCCTAACCGCTTCGTCGTACGGCAGCAGTCCATCGCGGTGTTGCCGACGCCGATGATCAACACGCGTTCGCCGATCTTTTCAACGTGGCCGAAGTGCACATTCGCCAGCCACTCGATGCCAATGTGCGTCGTGTCGTCTCGCTCACGACCGGGAACCTCGAGATCCTTCCCCTTTGGCGCTCCGCTGCCGACGAACACCGCGTCGAAGCCCTCCTGCAACAGGCTCCGCATACTCGTTATGCGCGAGTTGTAGCGGATGTCGACGCCCATGTCGAGGATGTATTGCACTTCCTCGTCGAGCACCGTTGCCGGGAGACGAAATGCCGGAATGTTGACTCGCATCAGGCCGCCGGAGCGGTCCAGCTGCTCGAAGATCACGCACTCATAGCCTAACGGCATGAGATCGTTGCAGACCGTCAGCGAGGCGGGTCCCGCGCCGACCAGCGCGACGCGCTTGCCGTTCTTGGTGGCCGGCGCCTTTGGGAGCTCATCGCGGATATCGTCACGCAAATCCGCCGCGACTCGCTTCAGGCGGCAAATCGCGACGGGTTTTCCGTCGACGCGCCCTCGGCGGCAGGCTGGCTCACATGGACGGTCGCACGTGCGTCCCAGAATCCCCGGGAAGACGTTCGACTCGCGATTGAGCAGGTACGACTCGGTGTAGCGACCCTGCGCGATCAGCCGGATGTACTCCGGCACGTTTGTATGTGCCGGGCATGCCCACTGACAATCGACAACTTTATGGTAGTACGTCGGATTATTGACGTCCGTCGGCCGCATGCTTCGAAGTTAGGGGGATACGCCTAACTGATCTTTGCCGCCGGACCCGCCGATGGCAAGCGGGACGCTATTGCTTCATAGACGAACCCGACGAGGTTAGCCACTTGCCACACCATGAGTAGCGCGCCGACCGCGACTGTGTTCCGCCGCTGAGCGAGCGGGGATCGAGCACGCCGCAGGAAACCAGCGTGAGAGCCCAGATCTCGCGTGAAGTGGCCGCGGCCTCGCTTGCGCAACGAGTCGTGATAGCGCCAGGCGCCGCGACCATAGCGGAAGTGCTGCGTCCAGAAGCCAGTCAACGTCAGGTAGTGCGCGTGGCCGACTTCGGCTTCCGGCGCGTAGACGAGCGCGCGTCCGCTCTCAAGCCAGCGCGCACACAGGTCACGATCCTCCGAGGCTATATGGAAAGCCGGATCGAAGCCACCGAGCCTAACGAGCGAGTCGGCGTGCACGGCCATGTTGTTGCAGTTGAAGAACTGGGCAGTTTCGCCGTTCACGTTATGATGATCGTGGGCCATCTCGTGAATGAGCTGGCTAGTCGAGGTGAATACGTTGTCGTCCAGGGCGTTGACCACGCGACCGCCGACTAGCAGATCGCCGGTACCAGCCAGCCGGGCAGCGAGCTTCTCGAGCCAGTCGGGAGTCGGGCGGCAGTCGTCATCGGTGAATGCGATCACGGCGCCGCGCGCCGATTTGATGCCGCTGTTGCGCGCGGCGGCGGCGCCCTGACGCGCCTGACGAATGACGTGCGCGTCGAGCCGGTCTCCGAAGCTCGTCACAACATCGGCGATTGGTGGCTCGCTACCGTCATCGACGATGAGCACCTCGAAGTCGCTGAGCGGATAGGTCTGCCGCGCCAGCGCTGTTAGGCAGTCGCCCAATTGTTTGGGGCGATTGTATGTGGGGACGATCACACTGACGCGCGGACTCGGACTCACTACGCGCGCCGTCACTCAGCGAACACCTCACGTCTGTCGCGCGCTGTCACGTGCTGTACACGGTGACATTCGTATCTGGCCAAACGTGCGGCGTCGGGCGCAGTGCCGAACGCATAGCCCGCCAGCTGCCCGACCGCATCGACGCTGAGTCCGAGCAGCAACGCAGGGAGAGAGCGCAGGAGTTGCAGGCGCAGCTGCGTCGAACGCGCCGCCGGAACGATGCGAGCAAGACGAACGAATGGGATAATCGGCGAAGCCACGGCGTACAACGCGCGCGCTGCAGTACTCATTCCTTTGCGTCGCTCCGCCGCGAACGCGCGACCGTTCAGCCAAAGTACAGGCAGCCACGAGGACCAGAGCGAGAAATTCGTGTGCGCAACGCGCGCCGTCGGCTCGAGTCGCAGCCTGTGCCCCTGACTGCGCAGCTCCCAATGCAGCACAGTCTCAACGCTGAGCAGCTCGGGGAGGCGGTCTCCGAAGGCAAGGAGCTCCGCGCGCTTGTAGCTCGAGTTGTGGCCCGGAAGAAACGGAACGTCCTGCGCCTGGATCGGCTCGAGCCACGGTCCGTAGCCAATGAAAAGATCGGCCCAGCTCACTGCTGTGGAAGGATTCGCGTTTCGCACTGCGGGTCCCACCGCGACCCAAGGTCCTTCGTGAGCTTTGACGAGCTGTTCGGCCCATTCCGGATCCGGAAAGCAGTGATCTTCGGCGAGCACGACGAGAGGCGCTGACGCAGCACGAACGCCGGCCGCATTGGCATCGCCTAACGAGCGAAACTCACCTACCTCCACGATGCGATGCCGCGGGAACGCGGCCAGCACGCCGGCGTCAGGCTGCAGTACATCGAGGCTGCTGGCTACGATCACCAACTCCAGCGAGTCTCGCGCTGTTTGCCTAGCGAGATGTGCCAACGTTTTCCGGATGGCGCTGAAGTCCCCTGGGGTCGACAGGATGACTGAGAGCGCCGGCTCCGGCGTCGTCGGGCGCTGCATGGACGCATGATGGCCGACCAGTGCACGAAGCAGCAAGTCCTGAGCGGTCATGATCGCGCTCGCGGCAGCCGAGTCGCGACGTTCGGTCGGTCTATGCTGGTGGTATAAGGTCGCGGGTCTTTAGAATCGCTTCAGCGCGGACGAACGCAGACAAACTGCAACGGGCGAACGCGGAGACTGCGTTCTTTCTTTAGAACAAAACGAGTTCGATCCGCGTTTGTCTGTGTTCGTCTGCGTTGGTCCGCGCTTCCGCTTTTGCCCTTAGCGTCCCGACGCATCGGTCAGGATCATCCGCCCGCCATCGTAGCCAAACTTCACTTTTGCGGCGCTCTGCAGCGAATCGATCATGCCCTTCGACTCGGCGATCGTTGCCGAAATCGTTACGGGCCGCGTGAGCAGCGCCTTGTCCTTGACGTTGAGCTCCATGCCGTACCAGCGGCGAATCCGCTTGATGGCCTCGGCGAGCGGCTGCTGGGTAATCGTTAGGTTACCATCGACCCAGCTGAACGCGTCCGATGCTTCGGCCGGCGTTGCGTCGCGCACCGCGCCACTCGAGTCCACCATCACGGCCTGCCCGTCCGCCAGCGTGCGCGACCCACCGGGCGCTTTGACCTCGGCTGTTCCGCCTTTCACGCGCACGGCGACCCAGCTGTCCGTGGTGAATCCATGGACACCGACCGTGCCTCCGCTCGATATGACGGAGACGTTGTGCGGCGCCCGGATGTCGAGCGGTGGATTCGCGTTAGGCGGTGGCGTCAGCTCGACGGTGCCGTCCAGCTGTACCGCGCGCCAGCGCTGGCCGTATCCCGGCGGCACGATGAGCTTCGTGTCCGCGCCAAGGTTGAGCGCCGTGCTATCCTCAAATTTGGTCTTGGCTGTTTGCCCGGCTTTCGACGTATAGCTCGCGACGTCGGGCGACTGGAAGGCCTTATCCATCGCCGCTTCGGTTCCAGCGCGGTTGAGGTAAAGGAGCAGTCCGCCGCCAACGAGGACGAATAGAACGAGTCCGATGATCGGGCCGACGTTGGACTTCCGCTCGGCGAGCGTATCGATCCCATGATGCGGAACTGGCATTGCAAACTCCTGAAGCGTGGAGAACCGCTGTTGCGAGGCTTGGCTCGACGAGACGGGAGCTTACGCCTTCAAGGCCCGTTCGTCGAGACCACTCACACGTGATCGGTGCTGGCCATGACCGGACTCTCGCGCCGATCTGCCTGGTGCTCCCATGTGCGACTTACCATTTCCTTCGAGCCGAGTCCTACGGCAAGCGCCATCGCGAGGACGATCCCCCCGAAGAGGATGGCGAA
>CBQVAZ010000207.1:0-6169 GCA_967720205.1 uncultured Gemmatimonadaceae bacterium
GCCTTCAGCATTCATTTTTATGACGTGCAGCAGCACGACGCTGGCGTCACGTTCACCTTGACAGCCACCGGTGCGACGTCAGGCAGCATCGCGACCGCGGTGTTCACCGATCAAATCCCGATCACGAGTGTCACGTTGAACGGCAGCAGCACCGTTACGGTGGCGCCTAACGCGGCGATCACCGCGTCCGTGTCCGGTGTCGTCAACAACGGCGCGGGTCTCACCACGCTCGGCTCCATTAGCGTCAAAACGTACGTTGACGGAGCAAACGCGTCGACCGCGGTTCTCCGCGCGTGCTTCGATGTCAATCCGGACATCACGCACAGCGGCCCAGGATCTACGCCCTACACTCAGCTATTTCCGTTCCCGGCACCGCCGGGCGTCGCACTTTACGATGTCTTGGTCCAGTCATACGTGACAAGTAACTGCACGACGCCGATTCAGTCATTCACGCTCGAGAACGGCGTGACCGTTCAGCTCACGAATACGCCGCCGGTCCTCAATGGCATCGGAGACAAAGTCGTGGACGAGCTGACGGCGCTCGCTTTTACGGCCACGGCGACCGATGAAAACGTCCCCACTCTCGCCTATTCGTTGGCTAATCCTGCGACCGGAACGTTTCCGTTAGGCGCCACCATTAGTGGCGCGGGTGCTTTCAGCTGGACACCGACCGAAGCACAAGGCCCCGGCGTCTATCGCGTCACAATCGTCGTCACCGACGAGGGCAGTCTCAGCGACAGTGAAGAGATTCAAATCACCGTCAATGAAGTGAACGTCGCGCCCACGCTCGACCCCATCGGCAACAAAACAGTCGATGAGTTGACGACACTTGGCTTCACGGCGACGGCATCTGACACTGACCTCCCAGCCAATACGCTGACTTTCTCACTGGCTAACCCCAGCAGCGGCACCTATCCAGCAGGGGCGTCGATCACGCTGGCTGGCGCGTTCAGCTGGACGCCGACCGAAGCGCAGGGCCCGGGCGTCTATCGCGTGAAAATCATCGTCTCCGATGTTTCCCTGAGCGCCGAAGAAGAGATCCAGATCACGGTGAACGAAGTGAATGTCGCCCCGGTGCTCGCTTTGATCGGAGCGAAGTCGGTCGACGAGGGCAGTCTCCTCACGTTCACGGCGACCGCGACAGATGCCGACCGCCCGCCTAACGCGCTCACGTTCTCGCTCGACGCCGGCGCGCCGGCCGGAGCCAGCATCGCTGGTTCGACCGGTGTGTTTACCTGGACGCCGACGGACGGGCCGACGCAGTCGACCTCGATCACCGTTAGGGTGACTGACAACGGAACGCCGCAGCTTAGTGCGTACGAGACGATCAATATCACCGTGAACAATGTGCCGCCGAGCATTGGCAGCGTCGCCACACTGCCAACCATATCGGGCAACATCTATCCGATCTCGCAAGCGGTGACGATCGCGGCCAACTTCAGCGACCCGGGCTCGGGCGACACACACACTTGCTCCACGCAGGCGGTCGCGCTGAGCGTTACCCCAGTGAACGCAGGACCGACGGCTGCTGTGGGCACGACGTGCTCCAACGTCCTGACCTTTACTTCAGCGGGCGTCTACGATGTCACAATCACAGTGACCGACGACGATGGCGACAGCGATGCCAAGACTATCCAGGTGATCGTGTACGATCCATCAGCTGGGTTCGTGACGGGGGGTGGATGGATCGACTCTCCCGCCGGCGCCTACTCCGGCGACGCATCGCTCACCGGAAAGGCGACTTTCGGATTCGTCGCCAAATACGTGAAGAAGCTCGCCACGGTCCCTGAAGGGAACACGCAGTTCGTCTTTCACGCCGGCAACTTCAACTTCCACAGCGGCGTGTACGAGTTCCTGATAGTCAACCAGAACGGAACCAACGCCCAGTTCAAGGGGAGCGGTACGGTAAACGGCAGCGGCGCCTACACGTTCATGCTCTGGGCGACCGACGACACATCTGACAAGTTGCGCATCAAGATCTGGGAAACAGCAACGAATACCGTCGTCTACGACAATGGTCTGAGCGCGGCCGACGGGTATGTCCAGACGATCAGCAGCGGATCGATCGTTATTCACACGCCAAAGAAGTAACCGTGGCAGAGTGCGCAAACGGGTCGCCTGCGGGCGGCCCGTTTTTGTTTGGTAGTTGGTGAAGGAACGCCAGCTAAAACTGAAATGCGAGCCCCGCGCGCCCACTCGGCAGCTTCTCAGGAACGAAGCGTCGAAGTCTGTGCGGCCGCGCTTCCGGATCCAGCAACCCGTCCCTCACGAAGTCCACGAGCGCCACGAACTCGTCACTCGACAAAACCACCGGCGCACGCAACCTCGCATCGAGCCGCTGCAGCACAGGAGCGATCGGACCCGCCCTAACGCGAAGATCCGGCGGCAGCAGGGTCGACGTATACCCTGCGGCCTGGCCAACCGCATCTATATGGTAGCGGATCGCATCTTCCAACCGGACAAACGCACCGTTGTGCATGAAGGCCGGCTGCAGCGCGACGTTCCGCAGCGGTGACGTGCGGAATGCGTAACGATCCGCCGGGTTCCCAGTGACCTGCTCCAGGCCGAAATCCTCGTCGGCGCCTGGACCGTCGAATGTCACGTTACCTAACGTGGGTGCGACCTGCGGGATGCCGGCGACGTGCTGCCGGAAATCGCTGAACATCTCATTGGCTAGACGCGACACCGCGTGACACTGCACGCATCCGGCTCGGCCGAAGAACAGAACCGCTCCCTGCTTCTGCCGCTCTGTGAGCGCCGAGCCGATGCCCCGTGCATAACGATCGATGGGCGCGTCCGCGAAAGTCAGCGTGAATTCGAACTCCGCAATCGCGCGGCCGAAGTGGTCAAACGTGATGTGACCACCTGCTTTGACCTCCGGAAATACACGCGCGAACAACTCGCGATAGCTAGCTGTCGCATTCAAGCGCCGCAGTACCTCGGCGCGAATATCATCGTTGGTGCCTGGAAACTTGAATCCCGCCACCTCCACACGCTCCGTCGGCGGAATGAACGCCTGCGCGGTCAACAGATGCGGCAGGTACGAGAGCGTGAGGCCCTCAGGCTGCGGAAAGACGAAGCCGTCGCTGTTATCGAACGGATCGCCTGAGCGTGCGTGGAAACGAGAGTTCCACATGAGGGTTGGATAGAACGCCGTGTTGATCACCATTGGCGAGCGGCGCTGATTGCGCGGGCCCGTGCGCCCTGGCCCGACGACTCCGTTGTTCTCGATGCCAATTGCCATCGGCTGTGTGTCGCCGAAACCGTTCGTCGGCGAGTGACATCCGCCGCACGAGTTGTCGTCGTTCAAGCCCTGGATGGGATCGAACCACAGCAAGCGTCCAACATTGGACAGCTGATGATCGATGCGCCGGCCGAGCCGCGTCTCCAGCGTGTTTGCAACGCGACCAGTAAAACCGTGGCTGAAGAGGTAGCCGCGCAACTGCGTGTCCAAATCGTCGGCGATTGTCAAAGCCGCTACGTTAGGCGCGGGCGCTGTGGCGCGCGCCGGGTCAAGATCCGAGCACGCGCCTAACGCGACGCTACCGAATGACAGCGCGAAGAGACGCGGCAGTGTAATCGCACGGTGCACAGGTCGGTCCTCCCGTCGGATTAGCGACTATTCCGCACCACAGGACACTTTGGGATTCGTCTCTGCGAAAAGTCCATCCGGGTTGTTGCGCCAGACCCAGACGTGCAGGGCGAAGACGCCGAACTCATCTTCATTCTGGAACGTGGCGCCAAGGAACTGAGGCGCCGTCTGTTGCGTCCACAGCGCATACGGAATCGCGAACTCAACGCCAACGAGCCTCTCGCGTCCATTCGTCTGCGGTTCATAGATCAGCGCATCCGGCGTCTCGGGATCGATGACACCATCCAGCAAGCGAGCGAAGTTCACGTAGACGATGCCGACCGGACCCTCGCCCGGACGGTTCTCGCACGGATGCAGAAGCACGAATTGATCTGCGAGCGCGGCACTCAGGTTGTGGTAGCGCGCCGTTACGCGTTGGAGCGTGGCGATCGCTCCATCGGTATTGGTTCCCGGCAACGTGGCGAGCTGCGCTGTCATCGCGGCCGGCGGACTCGGAGCGACGCTATCGTTGGTGCAGGCCGCTATGAGAACGGCCATAACGAGGAGCGATTTGGGAAGTGCCGATGTGGTCGTGTTCATTGTCGTTGTCTCCAGTTTCACAACAGCGGCGTGACAACCGCCGTGAGGATGAGGGCGAAAGCCCAAATCAGGTTGATGTTGATCCAGGCGCTCCGCAGCAGTCGCAGACCGACCTTGCTGTAGACCAACCAGGCGATCGCGCCGGCCACCGTTAGGTAGCTGGCGGTGTGAAGCAGCGTCGCGATCACGCTGGCCATCCCACCACCGGATAGCGTCAAGCTCGTTAGGTGGCTGCTGTGCGCAGTCAGCACGTGGGCGTGCGCACTCTGGACACCTGCTCCTGACAGACCGAGCACGAAGGGAAGGACCATGAGCCCGGCTCCGTGCGCCGAGGAGACGAGGAACGACCAAATGGTCAGGTCCTTCGCCCCGACGCACATGCCGCCGCGGGGATGACGGTGTCGCAGGAGGGTCAAGCAGGCGGTGCCGAGCAGCGCTCCTGCGGCCACCCAGCGGAGCCATGCCAACGGAACGACGATGCCTAACGCCACGCCGACCGCTACAGCGACGGCAATCGCGAGCGCGTGACCCAGCGCGAGTGGGCCAAGTGCTCGCAACACCGCACGACCACTCCCCGCTTGCAGCCCAAGGGAGACCGCGAAGAGCCAGCCCATACCCGGGTTGATCCCGTGAAACGCGCCGAGTAGCACGATCGAGACGAACATCTACGCGTAGCAGAACGAGTCAGAGGACGCGTCGCCGCCCTGCAGTCGGACTTGATGTGGCCTGAGTCCGTCCTCGAGCTCGATCAGGAAGCGTTGATCGAAGGCGATCTCACCCGCTGGAGCCACATCCAGTTTCGCGACCCAGCCACGGATGCCATCCGGGTAGAACTGCGCGTCCCACGGGCTGTAGAGCGAGTTGGTGATGTAGACACGCTTGCCGTCGCGGCTGATTTCGACCATCTGCGGGCCGCCGTTGAGCGCCTTGTCCGGCGTCGAAGGATGCGCGGCGCGCCTAACGATGCCGCCGATCTTTACGGACCCGGTGAGCTTTGGTTCAAATGGATCGGAGACGTCATACTGCCGGAGCTCGCCCGTCCCCCAACAGGAGACGTAGAGGAAGCGGTCATCGAGCGAGAGGTTGATGTCGCTGACGAGCGGTGGCACCGCCTTGAATCCTTGCAGCAGCGGCGGCAGGTCCGCGGGATCCGCAAACTCCGCCGGGATCTGGATGATCTTTCGCGTGGCCCACTCACCCGAATCCTTGTCTCGGTACCAAATCCAGATTGAGCTGGAAAGGTCGGCCAGGCTTATCACGACGCCGACGAAGCCGTACGCTCGGCGTGGGTTGTGCGCCGGCCGTAGCTCGAGCACCATCTGCTGCTCGGCGCCTAACTCGAGCTTCTTCAAGTGCGTGCGCCGCTTCAGATCCCACACGTGCAGCGCGTTACCGTACTTGCCACCGAGGAGCAGCTCAGGGTTGACGCCGTCCTTCACCATGTTCGGCGTCCCCCACTCGCTCGTGATCATCGTGTCGTGGCCGAGATGCCACCAGAAGTCATAGGCGAGGCGCTGCGGGCCACGCTCTTTCTCCCACGCACCCTTCACGTCGAAGGTCTCATGGTCGAGCATGAAGATGCCGCCCGGTCCGTCCCCGTTAGGCGACCCGAGCGCATTCATGTAGATGCCGTCGGGCCCGCAGTGCACCGTGTGCGGCGCAGCGTACCCGGTCTTGCGCATGACTTCTTCCCCTTCGATGACCTTTACAAGGCGGGGATTGCGCGCATCCGGCTTGGTGTCCACAACATGGATGCGCGAGCTGTGCGTGCCGGGGACTACGAGGTAACGGCGCTCGACGTGTGGGTCGGGTGCATAGCCGCAGAGATGCGAGCTGCACGCATTCCAGCCAAAGTGGTGCAGCTCGTTGCCGCCCTGGGGGAAGTCCAACTTTCCAACGAGCCGCCCATACTCTGATGACGTTGAGTCGGTGTCGATGACACCAAGGGCATCGGTCTTGCCGTTTACCTCGGGCGTTAGGAGCGCGACATACGCTAGA
>CBQVAZ010000208.1:0-6167 GCA_967720205.1 uncultured Gemmatimonadaceae bacterium
GCGAAGGAAGCAAGAATGCCGATAATCACGACAACAATTAGCAGCTCAATTAGGGTAAATCCTCTGCGACGACCCTTGAGCATCTGTGGGGCTCCGTTCGGGTATGGCTCCGGCCGAGGGCTATCACCCCGCGCCGCCTTGCGAGACGCATGATAGCAACCGCCAGGCCGCTGAGTCCGGCTTCACTTAAGTGTCTGGAATACAGCGCTTTACGACCAACGACAAGCATCGTACTTAGCGCTCTGGCACGCTCTTTTCGCGATGTCTCGCGCAGACTGCAAGACCGACGAGGGCCCTACACTGCCTTCGCATCCAGCCAGTTAGCACCTGTCCCGACATCAACAACGAGTGGGACCGACAGGCTCGCTGCCTGCTCCATCTCGGCCTTCACCAACTCCTGCATTTGAAGGCTTTCACCCGGGGGGCACTCAAACACGAGTTCGTCGTGGACTTGTAAAAGCAGTTTGCTTTCGAGGCCCTTCGACTCGAGCGCGTGGTGGAGACGGATCATTGCGATCTTGATCAAGTCAGCGGCTGATCCCTGGATCGGCGCATTCGTGGCAACTCGCTCGCCGAATGCCCGGATGCTGAAGTTCCGATCACGCAGCTCGGGGATGTAGCGGCGCCGTTTGAAAATGGTCTCCACGTATCCACGCTCTTTCGCGGAGATCACCATCCGATCGAGGTACTCCCGAACGCGCTGGAAACGTTTGAAGTACTCCTCAATGAATGACTTAGCCTCGGCATGCGCGATCTTGAGCTGCCGAGAAAGGGCGTGCGCACCCTGTCCGTAGATCGTCGCGAAGTTGATTGTCTTTGCGCGTGAGCGCATCTCCGACGTCACGTCGCCAGCGTCGAGCCCGAAGATGATTGCCGCCGTCTGCCGATGAATGTCGATCCCGTTTTGGAACGCGTACAAAAACGCCTCATCCTGCGAGAGATGAGCAAGCAGTCGTAGCTCGATCTGCGAGTAGTCCGCTTTCAGGATCTGCCAACCCGGTCGGGGAACGAAGCCGCGGCGAATGTCACGACCGAGCTCACGCCTAACGGGAATGTTCTGAAGATTCGGGTCGCTCGACGATAGCCGGCCGGTTGCAGCAACCGTTTGGTTGTACGACGTGTGCAGGCGCCCATCGTTCGGATTAACCAAGCCCGGCAAGGTGTCGAGATATGTGCTCTCGAGCTTCGACAGTTCCCTGAACTCCATCATAAGCCCAGGAAGCCGATGACCTTCTTCCGCTAATTCTTCGAGGACCGAGACGTCTGTCGATGGACCCGTTGGCGTGCGCTTTCGGATCGGCAGCCCGAGCTTATCGAACAGTATGACCCGCAGCTGCTGATTCGAATTGATGTTGAAGTGTTCGCCGGCTTCTTCGAAAATCGATTCTTCGACGCGCCGACGTTCACTCTGAAAGCGCTCTTTGAGCGAGCGGAACCACTCGACGTCAATCGTTATGCCCGTCCACTCCATGTCGACAAGAACAGCAACGAGTGCGAGCTCGATGTCGTGTGCGAGCTCAGTGAGTTGATGCTCTTCGAGCCGCGCTTCGAGCACGTCACGCAACTGCAGTGTTATGTCCACATTCTCGCAAGCAAAGTCGCGCGCGCACTCAATTGGCACGACGTCGAAGGCAAGTTGATTCTGACCTTTACCACAGAGCTGTTCGTAGGACGTCGTACTGCGACCGAGAAACTCCATTGCGAGCACGTCGAGCGAATGCGACCGCCGTCCTGGATCCAGCACGTAGCTCGCGAGCATCGTGTCGAAATCAAGCCCACGCAGCGTAACTCCGCTCTTGCGAAGCACGAGCGTATCGAACTTTCCGTTCTGAGCCGTCTTGCGGATCTTCGGGTCCTCGAGCAGCGCCCGAAAGCTGCCTAACGTGGGACTGTCGAGGGAAGGTAGGTTCACCACGGTACACGGTCCTTGCCTGAGTCGCGCACCTGCGATGCTCTCTGCGTCCGCGCCACGGTTCGATACTGCACGTGGTGCAACGGACGGCATGAGTTCTCCTTGCTCCTCTGCGAAGGCACGGTGTCCAAAGGGCAGGTAGTACGCTTCGCCCGGAGCCATAGCAAGCGCGATGCCGACGAGGCGCGATTTCAAAGCATCGGCGGATGTTGCAGTTCTGAACGACGGCGCTGTTTCCACAGCGAGGCTCATTGCGCCGGCTTCCCGCATGCGCCGCATGAGATCCGTAAGTGCCTCTGTTGTCTCGACGATCTGATACTTCGCGTCCTGTTGCGCGATCTTGCTCGCCGTCACTGAGCCTTCGATCCCTTTTGCGAGCGTCGCGAATTCCAATTCGTGAAAGATGTGCCTCAGCGCATCAACATTTGGTTCACGCAAACGAACTGATTCGAGGTCCAGCTCCACGGGCACGTCGTCGCGGATTGTGACGAGTCGCTTCGAGAGACGAGCTGTATCGATATGTGCGAGCAACGCCTCTCTTGGACGCTTCTTCGTCAATGTGCTCGCCTGCGCGAGTATTTCTTCGAGCCCACCGAAGGTTGCGATCAGCTCTTGTGCCGTCTTGTCACCGATGCCATGAACGCCGGGAACGTTGTCCGAACTATCTCCAACGAGCGCCAGGAGATCGGTGACACGATCGGGAGCGACGCCTAACCGTTCCGTAGCGTTTTCGAGTCCTACCCAGTGTTCCTCAACGGCACCTGGCCCACCTCGACCCGGATTGCGCAGCCATACACCGGGCCTAACGAGTTGATGAAAATCTTTGTCGCCAGAGACGATAACGACGTTAAGGCCAGCCTCGGATGCCTGACGAGCGAGCGTACCGATTACGTCGTCGGCCTCATACCCATTTACAGCTACGAGCGGGATTTGATACGCTCGAAGGATCTGCTCGACCCGCTCTACGCTACGGCTGAAATCAGCTTGGAGTTCGTCCGTAAGCTTTTCCCGCGTCGCTTTGTACTCAGCGTATTCCTCCTTTCGAAACGAGGAGCCGGAATCAAGGACCCACGCAAGGTATTCCAAGTCGCTCTCGCGCAGGAGTTTGTCCAAAAAGCTCGCCACGCCCCACGAGGCGGATGTATTCTCGCCTCGTGAAGTCGTGAGCGGCCGCGAGAGCATCGCGAAAAACGCGCGATAAATCAGCGCGTATCCATCGATGAGATAGAGACGGGGAGCTTTGGGAAGCGTCGGTTGTGGCACGAGATGAATTGCAATGACGGACCAAGCTCGCGAGAGGCGGGGTCCAATCAGTTCGCGGGTGCGAGGAAAATACTGCGCCGACTCCTCAGGCCAGCAGTATCAACAGTAAATCGACTGCCTGCCGCTCTCTCCTTAGCGGAGTACGCGACGCATCACGCTTTCAAACTCGAGCTCTGAAGAGGGCGTCATGCGCCAGCGGCCGAAGCCAGTCTGGTCAATGAAGAGGACCTGCAGACGGTGTTCGCGATAGTCCCAGATTTGAGTTCGACCGCGCTGGCTTAGATCCGCCACGTTAGGCTCGAAGATCTGATCGGGCCTGCCGAGTGTGACGAAAACACGACCGCGGTCAGTCATCCAGCCGATCGATCCTTCTTCACGAAACTGTGCGTTTGCTTGCGCCACTCGACCGAAGTACTCACGCAAGCCTTCGTGCTCTGGCGTCCCTGGGTTGGGATCTGTTTCGCGAAGGAATTCCGCCCACGCCAATGCGCGACGTTCTGGTGGCGCGGCGCGAAGCGCTTGAAGGCGGCCAACCGACGCGAAGTAGCGCAGGTAGTCAATCATTTCGCTGAACGTCGTAGCAGGAAGGTCGTCTCCGAATGCGACGAATACCGGAGTGCGAACTGTGTCGACGCTTCCAGCTCGCGTAACACCAACGAGCACAACACCAACGCCTAACCGCGAGACCGGTACCTCGATGATGCCGCTGAACAGCTCATCTCGGCGCGGGAGGTTCACAGAGTCCGACCAGAGGACGCCGCCTCCGGCGTCTGCGGTTGCACGTACACTCACGGCGAACTCGCTGCCGCTGCCGTAGCCCTCGACATATAGCGGGACCGTCGAATCGCGACCAAATACGGCCGTGGAGCGCGGTGTCGCGAGAAGCTCCGGAACTACGCCGCGCCGTACTCGTGGTACGACGCTGTAGAGAGGTACCGGCGATGAAACCGCGCCAACGCTGAGCTGAGGAACGCCGACGGTAGCCTCAACGGCGCTGGGAGTACCTGTTCCTCCAGCAGTCCCACCGTGCACCGTTAGGCGCATATCGTACGTCCCCGGCGCGAGCGTCAAGAATTGACGGAACAGCACACTCTCATCCGATCGGGTCGTTTCGCGAAATGCGAGGACGCGAACGCTCTCATCACGCATCCGCTCAACGACTTTGCGGCCTCCCTGCGACGCATCGAACCGAATCTGGTATTCCGCCCGGTAGTGGTCGCCTTCGCGCTTGAAGGGGAGGATACGGTTCGCGAGCGCCACCGTCAGCATCATGACCGTGGAATCCGGACGCGTCCCAGCAAAAAAGGACAGACTGGCGACGAATGGCGTCTCGCCACCCTCGGCGAGAAGACCCATGCGGCGGTAGAGCAAAACGAGATCATCTGTCGCCGCCGATCGCCGGGATGGCGTAGGTGCACTCGTCGCGGTCGGGACAGCCGCCGGCTCTGTTACGGGTACCTGCCCACCTCTTCGGCCACAGCCCATGATCAGCTGCGCCGAGGCAAGAGCCGTTATCGCAAGCCATTGGTGTCTCAGTCTTACCTGCATGTCACCTCGCGTTTCCGGATCCTAAACCACTACCCAGTACAGCGTGCAACGTGCCCCCCTGTAGCCCGAGCTAATTCGCTTGCCGCGCCACACCATGACCATTAGGTTCGCGCCCGTGTCTCGCGAGAACTTGCTAGGGCAGACGGTCGCTGGCTACACGCTCCGTCAGCTCGTCGGCGAAGGAGGAACCGCAGTCGTTTACCGCGCCGAAACCACAACAGGCGAAACGGTTGCGTTCAAGGTACTTCGGGAGAAACTCCGCCGCGACAAGACAGCAATCGCGCGCTTCCTCCGAGAGGCGCAGTTCGGGCAGCAAGTCCTGCATCCGAACGTCGTTGCCACCATTGCTACGGGTGAGGACAGCGAGCTTCGATTTCTCGTAATCGAATGGGCGCGTGGCGAGCTGCTCGAAGGATATGCCAGACGACTGGCTCCTCTGCCGGCCGACGAGGTTGCAACCATCGTTACACAGATCGCCAGCGCAGTTCAGGCTGCGCACCAGGTCGGAATCATCCACCGAGATCTGAAGCCGGAGAACATCATGTACGATCCGGCAACTCGGCAGGCGAAGCTGCTGGACTTCGGAATCGCGGCGGCAGCTGACATGTCGAAGGACGATCGCCTAACGCGAGCTGGCTTCTTTGTCGGAACGCTCATGTATGTGGCACCGGAGGCCCTGTCCGGCGAACTCGTGACGCCAGCGGCGGATCAGTACAGCCTCGCAACGATTGCCTACTTTCTGTTGACCGGACGGCATCCGTACACGCCTGGTTCGCCGCGCGAGTTGTTTACACAGCTGTTGTCGCAACCCCCGATTCCACTCAATAAAGCACGCGACAACCTGACGTTCTCAGAGCTCGTGCAGGGCACTGTCATGCGCGCGCTCAGCCGTCGCCCTGAAGACCGCTTCGACTCAGTCACTTCGTTTGCAAGCGCGCTGTCCACCGCGCTTGCCATTCCTCATGCGCCTGAGAAGGGACTCGCGGCTCGTGTGCGGCGGCTGTTTTCAAGCTAGGCGATCTGCCTACACGTCCTCAGCATTCACCACAACTCGTTATGACTGGTTCGGTGCCTGAGCTCACAGCGCACCTCGTCTCACTACTTGCGAAACATTCGCTGCAGCATGGCACGTTCACGCTGAGCTCGGGCGCACAGGCTTCGTACTACATCGACGGCCGACTCACCACAATGCGCCCTGAAGGCCTAACGACAATCGGGTCGTTGGCACTCGCACGTTTTGAGCAAAGTGGCTGGCAACCGAACGCTGTGGGCGGTCTTACGCTCGGCGCTGATCCGATCGCTTACGCCATCGCATACGCGAGCGCTACAATGCCTGCACCCATTCGCGCATTCACAGTGCGCAAAGAGCCAAAGGCACACGGTACCAAGCAACAAATCGAAGGACCGCTCCTGCCAACCGACAACGTCGTCATCGTCGAGGACG
>CBQVAZ010000209.1:0-6164 GCA_967720205.1 uncultured Gemmatimonadaceae bacterium
GCGCGAGATTGCATATCTGCGACTCAAGCAGCTGCTCAACGTGCCTTACGAGGAGCCAGTATCGCTCACGACCCTGATCGGCGACGACGAACGCTCCATGGGCGCGGTGCGTGCCGTTGCCGCCGTCACTGGAGCCGCGACGAGCGGCCCGCCGGACACGAGCAGCGCCAATCGCGCGCCCGTTAGGCAATTGACGGAAGCGCTGCGCGCTCAGGAAGCGCAGCTCGCCGTCACGCGCTCGCAGAAGTGGCCGACAGTTTCAGTCTCGACCCAATACGCCCGACTCAACTTTGCCGCCGGCGCACCGAAGTTCGACAATCTGCTCACCAACTGGAACGTGTCGGTCGGCGCGTCGATGCCGCTTTTCACCGGCGGGCGAATCAAGGGCGAGGAGATGGCCAGCCGCGCCGCGGTCGAAGAGAGTGCGGCCCGTCTCGAGCAGACACGCAAGCTCGCCAGCCTCGACACGCGCCAGAATCTCGCGCAACTCGAGCAGTCGGAGGCGACGCTCGCCGCGAGCTCAGGGACGTCCGAGCAGGCGCTCAAGGCGTATCGCATCGCCGAGGTGCGCTTCAGCGAAGGAATCTCGACGCAGCTCGAGCTCTCTGAATCGCGGCTGCTGCTCGAGCAAGCGCAGGCGAATCGCGCGCTCGCCGCGCGCAACGTGCAGGTGGCGCGCGTGCGCCTGGCACTGCTCCGCGACTTGCCGTTAGGCTCCGGCGCCGGAGTGTTCGGCTCCCCATCCCCAGCATCCGGTGGCATGCCGGGAGGCGCGGGCGGATCGCTCGGACCGGGTGGTTCGGGCGGCCAGACGCGTCCCACGCGCCCGCCGCAAACCGCAGCAACGTCCGTAAGCCCCGGCCAGTAACCACGACCGAATACGACAATGACAAACCTAACGAGAAGGCTAATCACCGCTGCCCTACCATCCGCGCTGCTCACGCTCGCCGCCTGCGGAAAGAGCGCGGACGACGCACAAGCCGAGACGACGCCGGTCGCCGTGACGATCGGGCCCGAGGCAGTCACCGTTGTCGAGCGTCAGCGCATCGCGACGGGTCCCGCGGTGTCAGGTACGCTGGCGGCCGAACGTGAAGCGAACATCCGCGCCGAGCTGTCGGGCACTGTTCTATCAACGCACGTGGATGAAGGAAGCCGCGTCGCAGTAGGGACTTTGCTCGCCCGACTCGACGACCGCACGGTGCAGGATCAGTTCCTCTCCGCGCGCTCGGCGCACACGGTTGCCAAGAACGCGGCGGAGCTCGCGGCGCGCGAGCTGTCGCGCTTCGAGCGTTTGGCCGCTGCCGGAGCGATTTCGCAGCGAGAGCTGGAGCAGGCGCGCCAGAACAACGAAGCTTCGCAGGGAGTTCTGGCTGACGCGCAGGCGCGCCTAACGTTCGCGCAGGACCAGCTCAACGACGCGCGCCCACGCTCGCCCATCGCTGGAGTAGTAAGCAAGAAAAGCGTGTCCGCGGGTGACGTCGTGTCGCCAGGCGCCGAGCTGTTCACAATCGTCGATCCACGATCGATGCGATATGAGGCGAGCGTGCCGGCCAATCAGCTCACAATGATTCGCGTCGGAGCGCCGGTGTCCTTCGCGGCCTCAGGCTATCCCGGGCGCACGTTCGAGGGACGTATTACGCGCGTGAACCCGACAGCCGACGCGACGACTGGTCAGGTGCGCATCGTCGTATCAGTCACCAATCCAGGCAGCACGCTCGTCGCGGGCCTGTTCGCTGACGGCCGCGTGGCGGCGGAGTCGCACGACGGCCTAACGGTGCCGTCGACCGCAGTGGATCAGCGCGACGTGAAGCCGACCGTCGTCCGTCTCAAGGCCGGTCGCGCGGAGAGGGTAGAGGTGGAGCTGGGCATCAAGGACGAGGACCGCGGCCGCGTGGAAATCATCAAGGGAATTGCGGCCGGCGACACGCTGCTCGTTGGCGCGGCCGTGGGCATCAGCCCAGGAACGCCAGTCCGAGTCAGTGCTCCGAGAGATCAAGCGGCAGCAAAGTAAAACAAGAGGGCGATACACAACGAAGCAGGCCTAACTAACGGATCAGTGTATGTTCATCTCCGATTTCGCCATCAAACGTCCCATCGTCACGGTCACGGCGATGCTGGCGCTCGTCATCTTCGGGCTGTTCGCGCTCTTCAGTCTCGATACCGACGAGTTCCCCGACATTCAGGAACCGATCGTCGTGACCTCGGTCGTCTACCCGGGCGCGTCGCCTGACAACGTCGCGCGCGAGGTCATCGATCCGATCGAGGAAGCCATCTCGGGGATCTCGGGCGTGAAGGAGGTCCGCTCGACCGCTGCCGATGGCTACGCCGTCGTCACGACCGAGTTCGACTTCGCCAAGAAAATCAGCGACGCGATGCAGGAGGTGCGCGACAAGCTCTCCGAGATCCGTGGCGACCTCCCGCCGGAAATCGAAGAGCCAATCCTCTCCAAGTTTACGGAGACAGACTATCCGATTCTGTCCATCGCTTTTTCGTCGAGCGTTCTCACTTCGGCGGAGCTGACGCGGCTTATCGATCCCAAGGTGACACGCGAACTGCGTTCGATCACGGGTGTTGCCAACGTGAGCCTGTCGGGCGGCATCGAACGCGAGCTGACCGTCGAGCTGAACCCCGAGGCGCTGCAGGGCGCCAAAGTGAGTGTGGGCGAAGTCGTGCAGGCGCTGCAAGGACAGAACCTCGCTGCCCCCGTTGGGCGCGTGAACGGTGCATTGGATGAACGCACGATTCGGCTGCGCGGAAAGCTGCTCAGTCCCGATGAATTCACCCAGCTCGTCGTCTCGGAACGCAACGGCAACATCGTTAGGCTCGGCCAGGTCGCCACGGTGAAGGATGGGACCGAAGAGGCCCGCACAATGGCTCTATTCGATGGCCGCGAAGCCGTGGGCGTCGACGTGCGCAAGTCCAAGGGCTACAGCACCACTGCGGTGGCAGAGGGCATCCACGCGCGGCTCGATGCCGTGCGGCCCACGCTGCCGGCGACTGTGAAGATGGACATCGTGCAGGATGCCGGTCTCCGCGTGTCGCACTCTGTGAGCGACGTGCAGAAGACGCTGTTCGAAGGGGCAATGCTCACCGTCCTCGTCGTCTTCCTCTTCCTCAATTCGTGGCGCTCGACTGTCATCACCGGTCTCGCACTCCCGGTATCGGTTCTGGCGTCGTTCATCGCCGTCAAATGGTTTGGCTTCACGCTGAACACGATGTCGCTCATGGGCCTTTCGCTCGCGATCGGCATATTGATCGACGACGCCATCGTTGTACGAGAGAACATCGTTAGGCATATCGAGCGTGGGAAGGATCACTTCACCGCGTCTCGCGAAGGCACCGACGAAATCGGATTGGCCGTCACGGCGACGACGTTGTCCATCGTGGCCGTGTTCGTTCCAATTGCGTTCATCAAGGGCGTCGGCGGCCAGTGGTTCAAACCGTTCGCCCTAACGATCGCCTGCTCGGTGCTCGTATCGCTCTTTGTATCGTTCTCGCTCGACCCGATGCTCTCGGCGTACTGGGCCGATCCGCAAGTCGAAGCGCACGAACGTCGCAACCCAATCGCGCGCGCGCTGGACAAGTTCAACGCGTGGTTCAACCGGCAAGCCGAGAACTACAAGAAGGTGATCGGCTGGGCGCTGGATCACCGTTGGTCCATGGTCGGCCTCGCGCTGCTGACATTTGTAGGCGCGCTCGCGCTGCAGGCAACATTCGGCGGCGGCGCATTCATACCTGACTCGGACAACTCGGAAATCTTCATTCGCGTCGAAACACCACCGGGCTCGAATCTCGAATACACGCGTCTCAAGTCGGAAGAAGCGGCGCGAATGGCACGAACCCACAAGGACCTCGTGCGCTACACATACACGACGATCGGCGGGCGTGGCGGCCAGGTCGATGAGGCAAACATCTACGTCAAGATGGTGCCCAAAGCCACGCGCGATACGTTGGCGATCGTCTTCGCGGCGACCATGCGCAAGGAAGTAGCGACGATCGGTGGCGCAACCGTGGCGGTCTTCGCAAACGGTTTCGGCGGTGCACTCAAGACGATTCAACTGCAGGTGCGTGGTGACGATCCCACGACTCTGGCCCGTATCGCCGACACTGTTTTTGCGATCGTGCGCCACACGCCGGGCGCCGTCGACGTCGGATTGTCGACAAAAGGTCAGCGTCCGGAGCTCAACGTCGAGATCGATCGCCCGCTCGCCGGCTCGTTAGGCGTCACCGTGGGGCAGGTCGCGCAGTCGCTATATCCGGCCTTCGCGGGGCTCGATGTCGGAGATTGGGTCGATCCACAGGGTGAGACGCGCGACGTCATGGTGCGACTGAGCCCGGAAGCGCGGCGTCGTGCGACAGACTTGCAGCAATTGCCTCTATCCATTGCCGGGCCTAACGGTCCGACGATGATGCCGCTCGGTCAGATCGCGCGCGTCAGCCAGAGCATCGGCCCCGCCGCGATCGAACACCTCGATCGCGATCCGGTCGTCTCCGTACAGGCGAATACACAGGGCCGCTCGTTGAACGAAGTACTCGCGGACATCAGAAAGGAAACCGCGAACCTGCAGCTGCCGCCGGGCTATCGCATCTCGGAGGGCGGCGAAGCGCAGGATCAGGCAGAGGTCTTCGGCCAGATCTTCATCGCGTTAGGTTCGGCGGTGCTTCTCATGTACTTGATCCTGGTCATGCAGTTCGGATCCTTCCTGGACCCGATTGCGATCCTCATGTCGCTGCCGCTGTCGCTCATCGGCGTCGTACTAGCACTGCTCATCACGGGCGACACGCTCAACATCATGAGCATGATCGGGGTCATCCTCTTGTTCGGCATAGTGGCGAAGAACGCCATCTTGCTGATCGACTTCGCCAAATGGGCGCGCGAGAAAGACGGGCTCCCATTGCGCGAGGCGCTGATCGAGGCTGGCGCGATACGATTGCGTCCCATTCTCATGACGACGTGCGCGCTGATCGCGGGCATGATGCCGATCGCGTTAGGCCTTGGCGAGGGCGCGGATTTCCGCGCTCCGTTAGGGCGAGCTGTCATCGGCGGCGTCATCACGTCGACGATCCTCACGCTCGTCGTGATCCCGACGTTCTACGAGATCCTCGATGAATGGCGTCAGGCCATTTCGCGCCGCTTCGGCGTGAAGGTCGCGCAGAAGACGGGCGAGCACCGTATTCCGGTTGGGATGCAGCCGGAAGTGGGAGACTAGTTCTTAGTCGTTAGCTCTTAGCTCTTAACGTTCGTTACGACCTAACGACTAAGAGCTAAGAGCTAATCCGCGCGGTCTCCGCGGCGCAGCACGCGCGTTGCCTCTATGACTTTCGCGCGATATGCACTCGCGCTTTCGTCCGACTCGCGTTCGGGCAGGACAAAAGCCGGATTCTGAGGTTCCGCCGAGCCGATCCGGTTCACGAACAGGTCGCCGCCGTGCGACTCGACCACCGCTTCGAAGCGCTCAGCAGCGTCGAGTAAATCGGCGATTTCGATATCGGAATCAGTTGGATACACAGGAATCCCGCGGTCGCGCAGCCGATCGACGACCTCCATGCGCGCGCGGTTTTGCTCTTCGACGCGGTGCGGTTCTAGCTCGCGCTCGCGTTCTTCAAATGCGTCGGTCACGAGCTTATCTCCGTGTCGAGTGTCCGCGTGCCGGCGTGCGTTTGTGCGCGTGCGAATGAGCGACTGCCTCACCGAGGTGCGCCTCGACGAACCACAGCAGCTTATCCACGTCACGCGCGACGTCGATCAAGAGATCGGACGAACCCATGTCTTCGAGCTCTTCTGTCTTTTCGATCCCGTCGCGTACGTGCTCGCCGAATTGCGCGAGCGCCGCAGAAATAGCATGCACATGGTCGTGCTCGTCGACGATCGACGTTGGGTAAGGCTCCAGGCTCGTGCGCTCCGATACGACCTGGACCGTCCCTTCTGCTTGGCCGCCTAACTGGACCAACCGTTCAGCGATCAGGTCGCTCCACTCCGCAGCGCACTCGGCGAGTTTATCGAAGAGTTTGTGCAAGCCGATGAAGTTGGGGCCCTTCACGTTCCAGTGCGCGGTCTTGGCCTGGAAGTAGAGGTCGCTCGAGTCCATCAGGCGAGCGCTCAGGATATCACACACCTGAGAGCGGGTGTGCTCAGGCAGTGTGTTGTGCGTAGGATGCATGGG
>CBQVAZ010000210.1:0-6158 GCA_967720205.1 uncultured Gemmatimonadaceae bacterium
GCGGCGGGTGCTTCGGCGGCCGGGGCCGGAGACTGTGAGGCTTGCGACGGAGCGACGGGCGCAGGTGCCTGCGCGCCGTCCTTTTGCTGCGGAGCGGCCGACGTTAGGTCATCAATCTTCTCGTCAGGCGCCGCGATGACGCCGATCAGCGTGCCGACGGGAGCCGTCGCATTCTCCCCGATGAGCCGCTTGCGGAGCACGCCTTCCCCGCGCGCCACGAGCTCCATGATGGCCTTGTCTGTCTCTACCTCGGCCAGCACATCGCCGGATGCGATCTTGTCGCCCTCGTTCTTCAGCCATTTGACGAGTCGTCCCTCTTCCATCGTCGGAGAGAGCGCCTCCATGAAGACCTTGGTCGCCATTTTCTTGCTCGCTCCGCCTTACTGGTCGAGGTACGACACTTTGCGAACAGCCGCGACGACTTTGGGCACGTCCGGCTTCGCGGATTTCTCGAGGTTCTTCGCGTACGGCATCGGGACGTCGGCTTGTGTCACCCTAACGATTGGGGCGTCAAGGTCGTCGAAGCACTCGCGCTGAATGAAGTCGGAGATCGTCGCGCCGATGCTGGAAGTCGGCCAACCCTCCTCGAGCACGACGGCGCGATTCGTTTTTTGCACCGAGGCGGCGATCGCTTCCACGTCCATCGGGCGCAGCGATCGCAAGTCCACGATTTCGACAGACACGTTGTCTTTCGCCAGCGCTTCAGCTGCCTGCTGCGCAAGGAGCACGGATTTTCCCCACGTGATAATCGAGCAGTCGCCGCCCTCGCGCTTCACTTCGGCTTTCCCGATTGGAACGACGTATTCCTCGTCAGGTACCTCGCCCTTCGTGTTGTACAGCATTTCGCCTTCGAGGACGATCACGGGATTGTCGTCGCGGATTGCGCTCTTGAGCAGACCCTTGCCGTCCGCAGGCGTACCTGGAGCTACGACCTTGAGCCCCGGAATGTGGCTGAGCCACGACTCCCACGCCTGCGAGTGCTGCGCGCCAAGTTGCAGCGCGGCCCCGTTAGGCCCGCGGAATACGATCGGTATGTTGTACTGACCGCCGGACATGTACAGCATCTTCGCGGCGGAATTCACGACCTGATCGAGCGCCAGAAGCGCGAAGTTCCACGTCATGAACTCGACGACAGGACGCAAGCCGACCATCGCGGCGCCAACCCCCACGCCGGCGAAGCCCAGCTCGGTGATCGGCGTGTCGACGACGCGCATCTCGCCGAACTCCTGCAATAAGCCGCGCGAGACTTTGTACGCGCCCTGATAGACGCCGACTTCCTCGCCCATGAGAAAGACACGGTCGTCGCGCGCCATCTCTTCCCGAAGAGCAGCGTTCAGCGCATCACGATAGGTGAGAACGGCCATAACGAGCGACGCCTACGACTCTACGTACACGTCTTCGTACAACGCGTCCAGCGGCGGCTCTGGTGAGGCGTCCGCAAAATCCCACGCGTCCTGAACAACAGCTTTCACCGCTTCATCCAACTCCGTGAGCTCGGTCTCGCTCAACTCGCCGGCGTCGATGAGTCGATCGCGGAGCACGGCGATAGGATCGCGCTTGCGATACTCCTCGAGCTCTTCCTTGGTGCGATATGTGCCACTCACAGCGTCGGACATGGAGTGGCCCATGAAGCGATAGGTGCGCACTTCGAGAAGCGTGGGGATCGACTCAGTGCGCGCACGCTGCACCGCTTCGGCTACTTTGGCGCGCACAGCGAACACATCCTGTCCGTCGACGACGTCGCGAGGCATGTCATACGCCGCGCCGCGCATGTAGATGTCGTTGATTGACGACGCGCGTTCGAGCGCGGTGCCCATCCCATAACGGTTGTTCTCGATCACGTAGATGACGGGAAGCTTCCAAAGCGCTGCCATGTTGAGCGCTTCATGAAAGGCGCCGGTGTTGACGACGGATTCGCCCATGAAGCAGAGGCACACTTGATCGTTGCCGCGATACTTGATGGCGAACCCGACACCGGTGCCTAACGGGACGTGGCCGCCCACGATGCCGTGCCCGCCGAGGAAGTTCACGTTGCGGTCGAAGAGGTGCATCGACCCGCCCTTGCCGCGGGAGCAGCCGTCGATGCGGCCGAACAGCTCTGACATGACGGCGCGTGGAGGGATGCCGCGCGCGAGCGCCTGACCATGGTCGCGGTATGTCGTGATGACGTAGTCGTCCTCACGAAGCGCAGAGATGGCGCCCGTGCCGCACGCTTCCTGGCCGATGTACAAGTGGCAGAAGCCGCCGATCTTGCCTAACGCATACGCCTCGGCACAGCGCTCCTCGAAACGGCGCTGCAGCAACATGGAGCGCAGTAGCTCGCGCCGCGTGTCACGGTCGGTGCCGGCGAACGAATCTGACGTTGCCGGCTCGCGTGAGCCGGCTTTGGGTGCCTGTGCCTTTCCGCGCGCGCGTTCCCTGGACGCCGAGGTCGCCATAACTGCTGCCTAACGGGCTAAACGCCGGCGGCCTGGACTTGCTCCCAGGCGTGATAGCTGGAACGGACCAGCGGACCCGACTCGACGTGGCGGAACCCCATCGCGCGACCCGCGTCGCCGAGCGCGCGGAACTCCTGCGGCGTGTAGTACCTGTCGAGCGGAAGATGGTCGGCCGACGGGCGCAGATACTGGCCTAACGTGAGGATGTCGACGCCGACGCCGCGCAGGTCGCGCATTACGGCGAGGACTTCTTCCGTCGTTTCGCCAAGACCGAGGATGATCCCCGACTTGGTCGGGATATCCGGTGCCTCGCGCTTCGCGAACTCGAAGAGGCGCATTACACGTTCGTAGCGGCCGCCCGGACGCGCGCGGCGATACAGACGCGGCACCGTCTCGGTGTTGTGATTGTAGATGTCTGGACGCGCCTCGAGCACAGTTCGGATCGCGCCCTCGTCTCCCTGAAAGTCGGGGACGAGCACTTCGACCGAGCAAGTTGGAATGCGGCTGCGGACCTGCCGAATCGTCTCGGCAAAGATGTAGGACCCGAAATCGTCCAGGTCGTCGCGATCGACCGAAGTGATCACCGCATGGCGCAGCTGCATTTCGGCGACGGCCGTGGCGACACGCACCGGTTCTTCGAGATCGTATTCGGGCGGACGTCCGTGCTGCACAGCGCAATAGCCGCAGTTCCGCGTGCACACGGCACCGAGGATCATGAATGTCGCAGTGCCGTGCTCCCAGCATTCACCCACGTTAGGGCAGTGCGCTTCTTCGCAGACCGTGTGCAAATCCAACTCGCGCATGAGGTGCTTGATGCGCGAGTAGTTAGGCCCTCCGGGCGCGCGAACCTTGAGCCATTCGGGTTTGCGTTCTGGGAGAGCGGACCTTCGGTGGCGGCCCTGGATTTGGTAGAGCGGGACTGCGGACAAGGTCAAAGCTCAAAGGTCAAAGGTCGAAGCCGGACGAGGCAATGTATTCCAAGCGCAAACGCCCTGTCAGTAATTGCTAACCTTTAAATGTATCTTTAGACAGTTACTCGTCTGGGAGCTCTGCTACTGCAGTGGCCTCCTGGCGAGTTGGCGAGAAAGGCAGCAGGTCGTGACCGGTCTCCTCGCCGACGAAGAGCTGCGCGACGCAGTGGCCTGTCAGTGGCGCCTTGAGGATGCCGTTGCGCGAGTGGCCGCACGCGTAGATAAGCGACGGAAACTCCGGGTCCAGTCCCAAGACCGGCAGGGAGTCGGTTGTCATGGGGCGGATTCCCGACCAGTGATCGCCAAGCGGCACGCGAGCAAACTGAGGAAGGAGCTGCACCGCGCCGCGCGCGAGTCCCGCCGCGGCTTCCTCTGTGAGCGACGTGTCGAAACCAGCTTCCTCGCTCGTCGCGCCGACCAGGATGCGACTTCCAGCCCGTGATACGACATAAACGCCAGCGCCATACACCGGCCGGCTCAACGAGACCGGTGCGCCGGCGGCAGCCGAGTCATAGCTGATCATCTGTCCTTTGAGCGGGAAGAGTGGAAGCTGCCGAGGGAGACCGTTGATCGAAGTGGACCAAGCTCCAGCAGCGAGCACGGTCGTCGCGCAAGCAACGCGATCGCCGAGAGCCAGAACCAGCGTCGCTGAGTCGCGCCCCAGCTCGACCCGTGCGACCAGGCCGTCGACTTCGCGGATGCGCGGCTTGAGAGACTTGGTCGCATTCACGAGGGCATCCGTCAGTGCAACGTTGTCAACGTAGCCGTCGAGCTCGGACAACACGCCGCCGCGCGTTGGCGCGAGGGACGGCTCCAGCGAGCGAACCTCGTTAGGCGTGAGCCAGGGCACCGTCCGGGCGCGCAATTTCAGCTCGCTCTCATCGTCCAGAGCGACGCTCAGAATGCCGGCTCGGCTGAACTCAACACGTACCTTGACCACGTCTCGCAGACGTTCGAGGAAATCAGGGTAGGCGTCGCGAGCCGCGACAGCGAAGTCGTAGGCAGTCCCGGAACCGCCTTCGATCGACGGTGCCAGGAGGCCGGCGGCGGCGCGAGATGCGCTCCCAGGGACGTCGCGAGTAACCAGATCGACTCGGACGCCGCGCTCAGCCAGAGCCAAGGCCGCGCAGCGGCCGATCACGCCGCCCCCGATGACGCAGACGTCCGCGGAGCGCGCTAAGGCCATGGCAAAACCTGCCCTTGCGCGCCGACCAAGCCGCTATGAAACTCCATCTGAATCTCGCGCGTATTTCGCCCATCCAACGCTAACGAGAACATCATGCTCCGCACGGTCTTTTCCATCGGTCTCGTCGCGATCGTCGGGCTTTTCTTTCTTAAGCTCGCCTTCGGGATCTTCGGTGCTTTCTTCGCGTTACTCATTATGCTGCTTTTCTGGGCGCTCAAGATCGCGATCATTGGCGCTCTGATTTATCTCGTCATTCGTATCTTCAGTCCGGATACTGCGAGACGGATGAAGGAGAGATGGTCGAACTCGAAGGGCTAGGTCTGAGGTCGGAGGTCGGAGGTCTGAGGTCTGAGGGGCGCGCAAGCGCCCCTCATTTCGTTCTGGTCGCTTCGAGTTCCTCGACTACGGCCCACGCCAGCAGCGGGATCATGATCTCGTGGTGGCCGGTGATCTCGAAACCGTGTCCGGGGGCGACCGGTCGCTGTACAACATTGACGCGGGGCCGGTAGTGCCGATTCATGTCGAGGTCGCACGTGACGAAATCCGTAGGCTTTCCGTCGCCGAGGTTGCGCGCGACGGTCAGTGCCTTGAGAAAGACTTCGGGCATGATCACGGCGCTGCCGACGTTGAGGACCACACCGCCGTCGTGCAAAGCAGACAGCGAAGCGGCGAGCCGGCGAAAGTCGCGATGCGTCGTGTCACCGATCGCGGCGCCATCGGCGGCCGGATGCTGATGTACTATGTCTGCGCCTAACGCGGCGTGAACTGTGGCTCCCACGCCGAGTCTTTCCGCGTTGAGCAGCAACGACAGCTCGGGATGCTGCAAAGACTCCGCGCCTTCGAGCGCCACGGCGATCGCCTCGGCCATGCCACGCTGTTCTCGCATGCCACGAGTGAAGGCCTCGTTGAGACCGCGCCCTGTTTCTTCGGCCATACCGAACGTGCCGTCGCGCAGACCCGCAGCAACGTCCTCGGACGTCGCGCCGAAGCGGGCCATCTCATAGTCATGGATCGCCGCCGAGCCGTTCATCGCGATATGCGTAATGACTCGACGGCGCATCAGGTCGATGAGCACCGGCGCCAGGCCAGTCTTCACGACGTGGCCTCCGAGCATGACGAGCACCGCTCGGCCGCGCTGTGCCGCGCTCACGATCGCGCTCACCACGCGGCGGAAGTCGCGCGCGACGAGTATGTCCGGGAGTGAGCCGAGGAAGGCGCCAAACGAACGGTCATCCGCGGGCGGGTGCGCGAATTCGCCCGCGCGCACCTTGTTTGGGCGTTTGGCGATGGGAACCGTACGAACGGCGCGCAGATCCGCTTCGGCGCGCTTAGGTGGCGAGCCTAACGATCCTGATCCTGGGTCGGCTTTTTCTGACGCGATTTGAGATACAGGTTGAGGGACCCAAACGGCAGCTTCGTCTTCATCTGCAGCATCATGCGATCTGCATCGTCGGAAAGCCAGATATGGGCCTCACCCTTCTCGGAGAAGAGCTTGCGCGTCTTGATGATCGGCTGAATCACGATGGCGTTGAATTGCCCAGCCGGGACTCTGATGCGCTCGCG
>CBQVAZ010000211.1:0-6155 GCA_967720205.1 uncultured Gemmatimonadaceae bacterium
CCACCGCCGCTGCTCCAACTCATGGACGCGGCAGGAATTCCTGTCTATCGCTCGCCGCTCAAGACGGCCGAGTTCTATCGCCTCGCGAAGCCCGTGGTCGAAGAGTTGTTCGCGCCGGCGACGACGCTGCACGGATCGCTGGCCGACGTCTTCGGCGTCGGGCTGTTATTCACCGGCGCGAGTGGCATCGGCAAATCGGAGTGCGTGCTCGATCTCGTCGAACGAGGCCATCGCCTCGTTGCCGACGATCTCGTTCTCGTGACGCGTCGCGGCAACGATGTCGTGATCGGCCGCGGACACCACCTGCAGCGTCACGTGATGGAAATCCGCGGCGTCGGGTTGATCGACATCTCGCACATCTTCGGTGTGCGCGCGGTGCGCCAGCAGAAACGCATCGAAGTCGTTGTGCAGCTCGTCGAGTGGTCGGAGCACTCTGACGCCGACCGCACGGGCCTCGACGGCGAGACGACCGACATCCTCGGTGTTTCGCTCCCAAAGATTACGGTGTATCTGAATCCCGGGAAAAACATTACAGTCATTGCGGAAGTAATCGCGATGAATCATTTGCTCAAGTACAGCGGCATGGACGCGGCGAAAGTCTTCAACGATCGGCTCATCACGCACATGCGTGCGGCTTCGGAGGTGCGCCAGTACCTCGTGGAAGACGATGAGTGAGAGCAGCGGCAGCAGCGGCGGCCGCAGCGGCACCCGTCCGCCGACCGATCGCCGCGCACTCGTAGCCGGGCACGCGGATTTCGCCACGGGGATCATCTCCGCCGTCGCGCAGATCGCCGGCCGCCCGGAAGTATTTCTGCCGTTCTCGAATCGCGACCTCTCAGCCAAAGACGTCGAGAAGCAGATGCGCGAGCTGGTGAGCCAGCCTAACGTTACAACGATCTTTACAGACCTGCCGGCCGGCAGCTGCACGATGGCCGCGCGGCGGCTGCTGCGCGAGCGTCCCGATCTCGTTCTCGTGACGGGCGCAAACCTCGCGACGCTGCTCGAATTCGTGTTCAGCGAGCCCATGACGCCGGGCGACACGGCTCGTTATGCAGTCGAGCGCGGACGCACGGCATTGGCGACCGTGGAAGGAAGCGCGGAGGCTCCGCGTGGCAATTGAGCTCTATCGGATCGACGACCGGCTCATCCACGGACAGGTGGTCGTTGGCTGGGGTCAACCGCTAGCTCTCGAGTTCATCGTGCTCGTGGACGACGAAGTCGCGGCGAGCGAGTGGGAGCAGGAGTTGTATCGCATGGGTGTACCGCCGGAGATGGGCGTGTACTTCGATTCGCTCACGGGAGCAGCCGAGAATCTTTTGCGCTATCAAACGGACGACCGGCGCGGGCTATTGCTCACAGCCGACATTCCGACGATGGCGCAGCTGTGTGATACGAGCGGCAGCATCAAACGCGTGAACATCGGCGGCATCCATCACCGCCCCGGTCGCGTACAGCGGCTGCGCTATGTCTTCCTCAGTCCTCAGGAAGAGGACGCGTTGCGCGCGCTCGAGGCGCGCGGAATCGAAGTGACCGCGCAGGATGTCCCTGCGGCACGGCCTCTCGCGCTCGGTGAAATGTTGAGCGCCGAAGGCGTGCGATGACGCCCGGTGATGCCGCGATGGTTGTAGCGGCCGGAGCCATCGTGGGCTTCGACACGGTGAGCTTTCCGCAGGCGATGCTCTCGCGGCCCATCGTAGCGTCCACGTTAGGCGGTGCGATTGGTGGTAGCGCCACGCTCGGCTTGCTCTGCGGTGCCATCCTGGAGTGCTTCGCGCTCGAGACGCTCCCCGTTGGCGCGTCGCGCTATCCGGAGTGGGGCTCCGCGTCGCTTGTGGGCGGCGCACTCTACGCCGATACGCCAAGCGGCTCCACCGGCGCGCTAGTCATGTCAGTGATCATTGGATTGACCGGTGCCTGGCTTGGCGGATGGTCGATGATTCGCTTGCGCACGCTCAACGCGCAGCGCGCGCGACGCAATCACGACGCTGTAGCGCGCGGGGATCCGCGCGTAATCCGCGGATTGCAGCTGAGCGGCCTGACAGCCGACCTATTGCGCGCTGCCGCTCTAACGGCAGTGCTTCTGGCGCTGTCGCTTCCGCTGCGTGACGTCGCGGCGCGGGGTTGGACTCAGTCTCCAGATGGCACCCGGCTCACGCTTGGTATCGCGGCCGTGGCTGTCGCCGCGAGCGCCGTGTGGAAGCATTTCTCGAGCGTGCCTAACGCGAGAATCATCATGCTCGCGGCAGCCGTCGTCGGCGTGGTGCTGCTATTCACATGACCAGCGCCACGCCTCCGCTGCCACTGCGCACCAACGTGGCGATGTTCGTCCGGCTTCTCGCCATTCAGGGTGCCTGGAATTACGAGACGCTGATCGGGACCGGCACGGGATTTTGCGTGGAGCCGGCGCTGCGCCTCTTGCCCGGGGGACGGGACGGCGAGGCCTATCGCGCAGCCCTGGCACGCCAGAGCCAGTACTTCAACGCGCATCCTTACCTGGCCGCCGTCGCGGTCGGCGCTCTCGCCCGTGCGGAGCTCGACGGCGAAGCGCCGAAACAGATCGAGCGGTATCGCCGAGCGCTGTGCAGCCCGTTAGGCAGCCTCGGTGACCGTCTCGTGTGGGCGGCGTGGCTACCGTTCTGCTCTCTCGTGGCTTTGGCCCTCTTCGGACTTGGCGCTGGGCCGCTGCTCGTCGTTGCCGGATTCCTGGTGCTCTTCAATGTGGGCCATATCTGGCTCCTGATCTGGGGCCTGCGCGTTGGCTGGCGCGATGGACTGCGCGTTGCCCCGTCATTGGGAACGCCGATCTTGCGCCATGGACCTCAGGTCATCGGGCGCGCGGGCGCGGCACTCGGAGTGCTCGCGCTGCCGCTTATCTTCGATCGCATCGCCGGATCAGGACCGTCAGGCATCGTTCGACTGGCCTTCGGCATGCTCGTGGCGCTGGCCGCAGCCGTGGTGCTCGTTCGCCTGCAAGGGCGTCTCGAAGGATGGAAGGCCGGTCTCATCGCGCTGACTCTCGTGGCTCTCTATTCGATGCTGCGACCATGATCGAGCGCGTCGTCACCATCGGCAACAAGAACGGCCTGCACGCGCGGCCGGCCGCGGAGATCGTCAAGCTGGCCGCGAAGTTCAAGTCAGATATCCGTCTCGCGCGCGAGGACCTCGAGGTCAATGGCAAGAGCATCATGGGTGTGATGATGTTGGCGGCGGAGTATGGCGCCGCACTCAACGTTCGCGCCGACGGTCCTGACGCCAAGGAAGCCGTCGAAGCACTCACGACGCTGATCACAAACCGCTTCGGCGAGAAGTAAGTGGAGCGCGCGCTGACCGGGATTCCCGCGTCGCCGGGGATAGTGATCGGTCCGGTACATCTGCTGCGTTGGGAGCCGCCAGAGGTGCCGCACCGCATCATCGACGACGATCACATCGGCAAGGAGATCGAACGTCTGCACGGCGCGGTGCAGAAGTCGATCGAGCGCCTGCAAGCGATTGCAGGACGCGTTGAGCGGCAGGCCGGCGCCGAGGAAGCGGCGATCTTCGAGGTGCAAATCTCCATTCTGGAAGACAGCGAGCTGCTGAATCAGATGGAGTCCTACGTTAGGCAGAACCTCAGCGCCGAAAAGGCCGTCGACCTCGTGCTCATCGATTGGCGCCTGCACTTCGCCAAGCACTCCGTGCCGATGATGCGCGAGCGGGTGGGCGATCTCACCGACGTGCACATCCGTCTGCTCACCGTGCTGCTGGGTCTTCCCGATCACGATCCGGTGGACGTGCCGACGGGGACGAACGCGATTCTCGTCACGCACGATTTGACGCCGAGCCTAACGGTGCAGCTCGACCGCGCGGCGATCGCCGCCATCGCGACAGACGCCGGCACGCGCACGGCGCACGTCGCGATCCTGGCACGCTCGCTGGGCATCCCCGCGGTCGTCGGCTTACGCGACGCGACGACTCGACTGAGAGGTGGCGAGACAGCGGTCTTGGACGGCTCGAGCGGTCTCTTGATCGTGAATCCGAGCCCAGCCGAGATAGCCACATACAGGCATCGCGCAGTCCGCGAAGCGGAGACGCACGAGGAGCTGCGTGCGCTGGCGGCAGCCGATGCGGTGACGACCGACGGCGTGCGCCTAACGATCCGCGCCAACGTGGACATCGCCGAAGAGGCTGAGGATGCCGCCAAGAGCGGTGCAGACGGCGTCGGCTTGATGCGCACGGAATTCCTCGTCGTCGGCCGCGCGGCGATGCCTGACGAGGAAGAACAGTACCTCGCCTATCGCAGCGTCGCCGAGGCGTTCAACGGTCGCCCCGTCGTGATCCGCACGTACGACATAGGCGGCGACAAGCTCCCGGTTGGCGGTTTCCCCTCGGAGGCCAATCCGTTCCTCGGCTGGCGCGCGATCCGCATGTGCCTCGACGAGCCGGAGCTGTTCAAAGACCAGCTCCGCGCGCTGCTGCGCGCCGGGCTGCACGGTGACATCCGCATCATGCTGCCGCTCATCGTCACCGTGGACGAAGTGCGCGCGGCGCGACGACTCTTGCGCGAAGCGGCCAACGAGTTGGAAGCGCGCGGCGTCGCGTATCAGCTCGACATGCCGTTAGGCGTCATGGTCGAGACGCCGGCGGCGGCCGTCGCGGCCGATACGCTCGTCGACGACGTCGCCTTCTTCTCGATCGGCACTAACGATCTCGTGCAGTACACGCTGGCCGTCGATCGCGGCAACGTGAACCTCGCCTCGCGATTCACGCCGCTGCATCCAGCCGTGCTGCGTCTCATCAAGCGCACCGTCGATGTCGGAAACGAGAACGGCCTCGACGTGACCGTGTGTGGAGAAATGGCGTCGCAACCGCTCATGGCATTCGCGCTGCTGGGCTTGGGGGTGCGGACCTTGAGCGTCAACCCGCACTCGGTGCCGCTCGTCAAATACATCGTGCGAGGAGTCAGCGCGGCATTTGCCATCGAAGCCGCGACCGCTGCGCTGTCTTGCCGGACGGCGGCTGAGGCCGAGCATCAGCTGAAATTCCGCTTGGCGGCGGCCTTTGGAGATGCGCAGTTTCTGCGCGACGGGTTGATGTGACGATCCGTCGTTTCTATCGTTCCCTATCCAGATCGCCATCACCGTCCGCCGGAGAGCCATCCGGCGCTTTTTTTGCGTCGGACCGGCGAACCCTAACACCCTAGACACTCGTGGCTGACCGCCAGCTTTTCACCTCGGAATCCGTTACTGAAGGTCACCCGGATAAGATTGCCGATCAGATCTCGGACGCGGTGCTCGATGCGATCCTTAAGGAAGACGCGAGCGCGCGCGTCGCGTGCGAAACGCTCGTAACGACCGGCCTCGCAGTCATCGCCGGTGAAATCACGACAACCGCGTATGTGCACCTGCCTGACGTGGTGCGCGGCGTGATCAAGTCGATCGGATACACCGACGCCGCGTATGGCTTTGATTCCGCGACGTGTGCAGTGATGAGCACGATCGATCGCCAGTCGCCCGATATCGCGATGGGCGTCGATACGGGTGGCGCAGGCGATCAAGGGATGATGTTCGGCTACGCGACAGACGAGACGCCCGAGCTGATGCCGATGCCGATCCAGTTGGCACATCGCCTGACGCATCGCCTCGCCGAATTGCGCAAGGACGGCACGCTCCCGTGGTTGCGTCCCGACGGCAAGGCGCAGGTCTCAGTGGCGTACGAGAACGATCGCCCGGTCGCCGTTGAGACGATCGTCGTCTCGACCCAGCACGATCCGTCGATCGGCGGAAACGAGATTCGCGAAGCGGTCATCGAAGAGATCGTGAAGCCCGTAGTGCCGCGTGAGCTGGTGTCGCCTAACGTGGTGTATCACATCAATCCGACCGGACGCTTCGTCATCGGCGGACCGCAAGGAGATGCCGGCCTTACCGGCCGCAAGATCATCGTCGACACGTACGGCGGGATGGGACGGCACGGCGGTGGCGCGTTCAGCGGAAAGGATCCGTCGAAAGTCGACCGATCCGGTGCGTATGCCGCGCGCTGGGTCGCCAAGAACATCGTCGCCGCGAAACTCGCTCGGCGCTGCGAAGTACAAATCGCCTATGCGATTGGTGTTGCAGAACCAGTGTCACTCGCCGTGAACACGTTCGGTACAGGTGTCGTAGCGGACACGGCAATCGCGG
>CBQVAZ010000212.1:0-6148 GCA_967720205.1 uncultured Gemmatimonadaceae bacterium
GCCGCCGAGCGTGCCGAGGAGAAAGAATGTCCGCAGGCCAGCGAAGCGCGGAGTCGGACCGGTGGCGTGTCCAGACCACTCCCGCTCGAGCCCAACCGCCAGGCCGGCGAGCGCAGCAACTGCGAGACGGGCGACAATGGAGTCGCTCAAGGGCGGCTGCATCCCCCTCGTAATGCACACATCCCGGGCGCCCCAGCAAGGGCGCCGGTGCCCAGTCAGCTCAGCGCGCCGCTTGAATCGCCTCGGCTGCTGCGGCTTGGAGGGTGGCAGCCAGGGCCGCCTGAATGACGAGCGGCCTGCCATCGCGGAGCGGGATTTCTGAAGGGAGCCCAACCGGTGTCTTATTCGCGATCACACCGTACATAACGAGCGCTGCGAGATACGACGCAGCCACTGACGGGTGCAAACCATCCGGCGAGTAAAGCGCCACGGTCGAATCGCGCTGCCACACCGAGCGCCAAGCTGCCGCCACCGGGAAGTACATGCCTCCAACGTCGTCTGCGGCGAGCTTGTACGATTCGATCGCGCGATCGAAGTCCGCCTGGCGTGACTGCGATGGCCAAACCGAGTAGAGCGCCGGCCGTGCGCCGATCGATTTGATGCGCTCCGAGAATCTGCCGACGTAGTCGCGCAGCAGCGTGCGACTCTCAGGCAGTGACGACGGTCCTTGCTGCAGCACGACGATTTGCCAGCCACCGCGGTCGATCTGCTGTCGCGCCGTCCCGTCCAGCCAGTGATCCTCGAGGCTGACGTCGGGAAAGGCGACCATGCCGACGTCGTATGTCGTGCCGCGCGCCGCGTCGAAGACTGCCTGCACGATGAGCGGAAGGTCGTTCCAATACGTTAGGCTGTTGCCGACGAAGAGTATGCCGGCGCCGGGCCCGGACGGGCCGGACACTGACGCCTTCAGGCAGCCGGCGATCGGCGGAAGGCCGCAGAGGAGCCCGAGGACGAGGCGCAGCGCGTTGCGTCTGAGCACTGCCGCTTAGCCTCCGGCCGGACGACGCGCCAGGCCGACAAAGAGCAGCCGCGTTAGGCGCTCGCCGCGCCGCGCGCCGCCGAGCCGCTCGTCGAACTCCGCTGTCGGATGCGTGGCAAGCAGCTCGTCGAGAGTCTTGCCGGCTTCGATCGCCGTCTGCACGCGCGTCTGCAGCGTTCCCAGCATGGCGCGGTACATGACGAGCGTCGCGCGATCGGACACCGGGCCATGACCCGGGACGACACGCGTGCGCTCATCGATCATTCCGAGCACGCGATCGACGGCAGCGATCATCCCCGCGAGCGAGCCGCCGGCCCACCAGTCGATGAACGGCTCCGCGTTCAACTCGAAGATGTCACCGATGTGCAGAATGTTGGAGCGCGGCAGCCAGACGATCGCGTCGCCGTCCGTGTGCGCGTTAGGCGCGTGCAGTACGCGAACTTCCTCGTCGCCGAAGCGGAACGTCGTAGATTCGCGAAAGCCCATCGTCGGAAACGCCTCGGGCACAGCTGCCGTGCGATGCCAGTTCTCCCACGAGGCAATCGTGGTGTCCTTCGCGGCTTGCCTGGCGACGTTCTCGTGCGCCAACACGCGCGCGCCCTTTGCGCGAAAATACGCGTTCCCTTCGATGTGATCGCCGTGGTAATGCGTGTTGATGATGAGCTTCACACGCGGCGCGTTCAGCGCTGTCAGCGCAGAGTCGACGAGTCCGACGCGGCGCGCGCTCTGCGCATCGATCAACAGCGTTCCAGTGTCGCTGCGGATCGAAAGGACGTTGCCGTTCGTGAAACCGGAGAACACGTCGATCCTGTCAGTGAGCTGCGTGCGCGTGAGCTGCAGGACGGGCTGCGCGGAAATAGTCGCCACTGGGAGGGCAACAGTCGCCACGGCGAGAAACGCTCTCGCCACAGCGACGCACCAACGTGGGGCGTCCGTGCGCAACTTTTGTTTGGTCCGCAATCGATTGCGATGAAAAGGCATGGGCGGAATCTCCGTTACGCACGCATCGCAACGAGGTTCATTTCACAGGACTCTGACGCGATGCGTAGCTCGCGCTAACCGTCAGGGCGCAATGGCCCGCTAAGATCCAGCAATGAAGACCCCGTCGGTGCCCGTACTGTCGGCCGGCCCGCAAGTTCGCGAGCAACGCAACGCCATCGCCACCGTGGCGATTCTCACGGCGATGCTCCTTGTGGTGGCGCTGTTGACGCTGAATGGATGGCGCACGGCGCGCACGCATGAACGTGCAGTCAACGCCGCGCTGCGCAGCTACGCAACCTTCGCCGCCGCTTTATATCGAGAGCGCGTCGAGGTGCTCGTATTCCAGTCGCTGACGCCGATGCGCGCGTTCGCGAGCATGCGCTTGGCCGACAAGGGCCCCGACCTCCCGCCTGCTCGAGCGCTGCACGATTCCATTCGCGCAGCAATCGCGTGCAAGTGCCGTACGGTCCTCGCGCCTAACTATGTCTTCCGCCTCGATCTGCGAACCGGTCGTTTCGAATCGGCCGGTGATTCGGCGGTCTCGCCCGACGTGCAACGTTGGATCGCGAGCGCAATATCTGCGGCGGTCAAGGACTGGCAGCGAACGCAGACGTACGGCTCTCTCGTAAACACGGCAGATCGCCGAACACGCCTGGTTTACTACAGCGTGCGCCGGAACGCGAAGCGTGAACCGGCGATCGTGTATGGGCTGGAGGCGTCGCGTGCCTCGCTCGACTCGGTTGTGTTTGGCGAGGCGCTCAAAGAGGCGATGCTGCAGGGCATGGTCGCCGGCGACAGCATACCTAACGACACGCTGATTTCGGTCGAAGTGAAGGACTCGCTCGGAGTGTCGCTCTACCGCACGCCCACTGTTTACCCTCCGGCGCACATCGGGAAAGAAACACTCATGATGCAGGGCGGGGTTTTTCCGCTCACCGTCGCGCTCAATCCTGCTGTAGCTCCCCGCCTTTTGGTGGGCGGCGTGCCACGTTCGCAGTTGCCGTTGCTCGTCGGACTGCTCGCTCTCACGTCCGCGCTTGTCGTTGGTGCCGTACGTCTGACGTGGCGCACGTCGGCGCTCGCGCGCATGCGCGCCGATTTCACATCGAGCGTCTCGCACGAGCTCCGCACGCCGATCACACAGATCATGCTCTTCGCTGAGACGATTGCGTTAGGCCGAGTGCGCACGCTGGCCGAGGCGCGCCGCGAGGCGCGCGTGATCACTGAAGAGGGACGCCGTCTCCTGGATCTCATCGAGAACGTGCTGCACTTCGCGCGCTCGGAGCGCTACGAGCTGCCCATCAACAGACAGCTCACCAACCTTTCGGATCTCGTTAGGCGGACGCTGGCGGATTTCGAGCCCGTCGCCGCCACTGCCGGCGTGACCCTCAAAGCGACGCTGGAAGACGCCGTCGGCGCGCGCATCGACGGTCCGGCGGTGCAGCGTTCGCTGCGAAACGTGCTGGACAACGCGATCAAATACGCCGCGGTCGGACGCGAAGCGCACGTCGGGCTCGTGCTCATGGGTGCGCGCGCCAGCCTCTGGGTCGACGATCGCGGTCCCGGCGTCCCGCCGGCTGATCGCGAGCGGATCTGGGGCGCGTTCGTGCGGCTCGAGCGAGACATGAATCAGGCGACCGGAGGAAGCGGAATCGGTCTCGCCGTCGTGCGTGACATAGTGGTTAGGCACGGTGGCGCGGTCCGCATCGAGGAAGCGCCGTCGGGAGGAGCGCGCTTCGTCATGGAGTTCCCCGAAGCATCACGGCTCGGACCCCGTGCGGTCCCGGACGAATCAGTGCGCGACATCGGCAGACGCGCCTAAGGAGGCCAATGCGCATACTCATTGTCGAAGACAACAGAAATCTCGCGCGAGGGCTGAGGCACAACCTTGAACTGGAGGGATACGATGTCGAAGTAGCGTATGATGGGACGACCGGACTGGCTCGCGCCCGCGAGGGGCGCTACGACCTGATCGTGCTCGATCTGATGATCCCGCGCCCCGATGGCTACCAGATCCTCCGCGCGTTGCGCGAAGACGCGGACCCAGCCTGCAAAACTCCAGTGCTCGTGCTCTCCGCGCGCGGTCAAGAGGCTGACAAACTGCGCGGGTTCAGGCTCGGCGCTGATGACTATGTGACCAAGCCGTTCAGTCTGCTGGAGCTCATCGCGCGCGTCGAGGCGATCATGCGTCGCGTGCGAGCTGGGGCGTCAAACGCAACGCAGGAGACGCCATTCGAGACGATCGAGTTTGGCGAAATCCGCATTGAGCCGGGGGCGCACGTTGTCTACCGCTCCAATACGGCGATCGCGCTGCGTCCGCGAGAGTTCGACTTGCTCATGGCGCTCGTCAGGCGCCGCGGCATAGCGGCTTCACGCCGCAACCTGCTGGACGAAGTCTGGGGCTACGATACCGATGTCGTGAGCCGCACGGTCGATACGCACGTCGCCGAGTTGCGGCGTAAGCTCGAAGAGGATCCGGCGCAGCCGAGGCACATTCTCACCGTCCGAAAGACGGGGTATCGCTGGCAACGATAACAGCAACAGCTGCTATTGGACCGCGCTGGGTCTGAGGTGCGGAGCTCCTCGTAGAAGCTGTGTGCTGTCCGCTGCCAGTTGAAGAGCTGCGAGCGAGTGGTGAACCGCTCCGTGTGATTTGTTGCTACTGGGCTGGAAGCTCTTTTACTCGCAGCTGATTGCTCACGGCTTCTGCGAGGAGCCTTGAGCTATGACGAAGCGCGGTCCAACCGCAGGCCAAGGTGAGGAACCAGCCCTATAAATGACCAAAAGGCACCGTCCCCCGGCGGTGCCTTCCAGCTCCCTGCAACTACAATTTTTCGTGCGATCTATTTGAAAAGGCGGTTCATTCGCGTCGCTCAGTCTTTCCGCGCGCGTCCACCGTCCGCCGCGGTGCCTAACGTTCCTCAATCCAGAGATTGACCTCACGTTCGGCGTCGTCGAAGGCCTGGCCATATCGCTCCTGAATCTTCCCAGCCAGCTTCTTGGCGTCGCCCTGGATCACGTCCAGATCGTCGTTCGTGAGCTTTCCCCACTGACGTTGTATATCGCCCTTCAACTGCGTCCACTTTCCCGATAGCTCTTCACGGTGCATGAGAACCTCCATGTTGACCGTTGCTTGTTAGGCTGACATTCCGCTTCACTCGCCCCGTCATACGCTGCAGGCGACGCGTGACCTTCACGTACTAACGCGTCGCCCCAGCGAGCCCTCCCTCGAGTTCAACGACGAAAGCAGAACTCATGCCACGCGCGACAGGGGCTAAACCGCTCTGCTGACGGCGGTTCCGCGAGCTCTACGGTGACAGGTTGTCCCAGACTCGGCGACAATCCGCGCACGGAGGCGGCGTGCTCAGCTACTCGAGAAAGGTGGCCCCGAACGTGCTCCTTAGCTGGCCGATTCTTACGCAGGACGGAGCAATGAGACGAACACTGAACATCGCAGCGCTTGCGCTCATGATATCCGCCGCCGCTAACGCGCAGCAGAAGATCACTCGGCGCGAGTCGCATGGCGAAGTACGGAATCGAGTCAACGTCAGTTCGGTCGTCACGGCGATGGACAATACGTCGCGCACCACGACACGAGTGGCCGGTTTGGGAAGCCTCACGGTCAATCGCGTTCGCATTGTCGACGTGCGACCCTACATCCCTGCTGGACAACGCCCTACCTACCTCGCCGCGCTTGATCGCAACAGCCGCAAGATCGAGCTGCTGCGCGGTGAGCTAGTCACGATCGATCCAGTTGTGCAAAAGCTCGCGGATCAGAGGCCGGCCCTGGATGTCGACGATGTCGTCGCGGCCGGGATCCTCGATGTGATCGAGACCGGTGAGAGCGAGAACATCCTCGTGCTCTACGTGGACAACAAGAATCGTCTGCCAACGGCGCGGCCGCGCACTGACGGTCGCACGCTGGACACGTTTCGACCGTCGACCAGCTCGCTGGTGAGCGCGGTGCAATCAACACCGGAGATAGTGGCTCGCATCAGCGCGCTGGAAGGTCTTCGCGCCGATCGCATCCGCTTTTATGACATCGACCAGATTCTGTCGCAGACGGAATTCGAAAAGTACCGCAACGCCGTGCGACAGAATGAAACGTCGATCCGGGCGCTGCGCGCGGAGCTTTCCAAGTGGCCGGTTGTGATGCAGGCAATGGCGCGGCGTCAGCCGTCGCTCGCA
>CBQVAZ010000213.1:0-6144 GCA_967720205.1 uncultured Gemmatimonadaceae bacterium
GGAATGGGCAACAGATTCAGAACCGCGAGATTCACGCTGATGAATGCAATCAGTCGGAACAGCGTCTCGATGCCGCCGCGCGCAGCTTGGACACTCGAGCTGGCGATCGCGATGGGACCGCCGAGTTGATTCACCGAGACACGACCCGTAACAAGGCCACCGACGACTTTGAACACCATGCCGGTCATCACCCAGGTTGAATTCCAGCCTGCGGCGACAGCCTCGAGGGGGCCTACGCGCTCTCGCATCGCGCGCTGCTGCGGGCCGGCGCCGATGCGTCCGACCCGGACGGGCTCACCAGTGATCGGATCGGCATCCTGGACGCTTTCAGGCGTCATGGCGAGACGCACGCGCTCCGAGCCGTGCCTAACGACGTCTAGTGTGATCGCGCGCCCCGGCGAGGCGGAGATACTGTCGACGACATCGGCCCAGGTTTTGACCGGGGCCCCGTTCACACCCACGATGCTGTCGCCACGCTGCAGTCCCGCGCGCTGGGCCGGGCGATCGACGACGACGCTGTCGACGACAGCCGGGACGTACGGTCGGCCGTAGCCAGCATAGAGCCCCGAAAGGACGACGATAGCCAGGATTATGTTCATCGCGACGCCCGAGCCTAACGTGAAGATCTTGGCCCACAGCGGCTTGGCATCAAACCATCTGTCGGGAGGAATTGGCTTGGGGCCGAACGGTTTCATCGCGTTAGGGTCCCAATTCTTGTCCGCCGGATTCGCCTCTTCCCCGCCACCCTCGATCGCGGCGAGCGTGTCGTCGTCTTTTGTCGCCATGCGGACGTAGCCGCCAAGCGGCAGCCAGGCGAGGATGTACTCCGTCTCGCCGATCCGGCGACGCCAGATCGCGGGCCCGAACCCGATAGAGAAACGCGGCGCGTAGATGCCGACGATGCGGGCAGCCAAAAAGTGCCCGAGCTCGTGCACGAGAACGACGAGCCCAAATACGACGAGTGGTGCAATCCAACTCAGCATCCGTAGCGCTCGTTCACATGTTGACGCGCCGCTCGATCTGCCACGAGCAGCGCATTCTTCTCAGTACCCGGCAGATCTCCTAACACATCCAAGGCGGACTCGATTGCAGCAGCGATCTCGACAAAGCGGATGCGCGCATCAAGAAATAGAGCGACAGCCGCTTCGTTCGCTGCATTGAACACCGCAGGCGCCGCTTCGCCACGTCGCGCCGCCGCGAGACCTAGCCGCAACGCCGGAAAATCATCCAGGCGTACGCTTTCGAAGGTAAGCGGTGAAGCAGCCACGGGGTCAAAGGGTGCCGCGCTCGACTCGTTGATGCGCTCGGGGTGGGCCAAGGCGTACAGCACAGGGAGCTCCATCGAGGGCAGCCCGACCTGAGCCAGCACGCTGCCGTCAACGAACTCGACGAACGAGTGCACGATGCTCTGCGGATGTACGACGATGTCGATTTGATCGTACGGCACGCCAAACAGATGGTGCGCTTCGATCACCTCGAGCGCCTTGTTCACCAGTGTGGCGCTGTCGACGGTGATCTTTCGCCCCATTGACCACGTCGGGTGCCGGAGAGCGTCATCGCGCGTGGCTTGCTCGATGCGCTCACGCGACCAATCCCGAAACGGCCCACCGCTGGCGGTGAGCACGAGGCGGCGCACGCCGGCTCCGCTGCGGCTGCCGATGCACTGCAGTATCGCGGAGTGCTCCGAGTCGACTGGAACGATCTCGCCGCCACCGCTGACAGCCGCCTGCCTAACGAGCTCACCAGCTACAACGAGCGTTTCCTTGTTAGCCAGTGCAACACGTTTTCCTGCGTTGAGCGCTGCCAGTGTCGGGTCTAGCCCGGCTGCACCAACTACTGCGTTCAAAATGATGTCGGCATCGGCTAGCGTAGCGGCCTCGGTGAGGCACTCGCTGCCACGGCGCCAGCGTTCGGGAACCGAGTGCGCGCTTCCGTTCGCCACCAGTCCGATGAATGGGGCCTGCGTCGCGGCTTCCTGAATGGCCAACAGATCCGCGTTGCCGTGCGCAGTGAGCGCGACGACGCGGAAACGATCGGCATGTCGCGCAAGAACACGAAGCGCGGTCGTACCGATCGAGCCTGTCGAGCCGAGGATGGCGACGCCTTTCATGGATGCGCGGCTGGCGCCAGCATGACGCCTAACAAGAGATAGGCGACGGGGAGCGCGAATAACAGGGAATCAAGGCGATCGAGGGCTCCACCATGCCCCGGAAGGAAGCGCCCGCTGTCCTTGACGCCGGCTTCACGCTTGAGCAAAGACTCGACGAGGTCGCCGACCTGCCCTGCCGCGCTGACGGCGAGCGCCAGTAGCACGGCGCGTGTCCATCCGAGCGTCAGCTGCGCGAAGGGCCGTAGAATCCACATGTCGTACGCGACAGCGGTCAGCGCCGCGACGACGAGCGCACCGACAAGGCCGGCCCGCGTTTTCCCCGGGCTCACTGACAGCATCAGCTTCGTCCGACCTAACGTCTTTCCAACCGCGTACGCACCGATATCCGACATCCATGTCAGTACGACGGGGAGACCGACTAGTGCCGCGCCCGACCCCGCTGTGACGGTCCATTGATGATGCCGCAGCAAATAGCCGAACGAGAGCAAGCCGCCCGTGTACAGCACGCCGAACGTCGTGATGGCCATGCACTCGAGCGGTTTCTCTTCGACCCCGCGCGAAAAGAGCACGGCGCCCAACAAGGCGACGAAAACGACAGCGGCGAGCGTGACCGGATTGCCGATCCAGCCGAACCTGTAGGCGTGGACGGCGAGAGGCAGCGTCGCAGCGAGCGGTACGCCAATCGCGCTCAGCGGACGCACGCCGCGCTGTGCGGCGAGCGCGTAGAGCTCACGTGCCGTGACGGCACCTAACGCGGCGAGCAACACGGCCAGCGCAGAACCGCCGGCGTAGACGAGCGCGACAACGAGCGGTATCGCGACGACCGCCGAAAGGACGCGGGCGCGCAGCTCGCTCATTGACTTTTGAGTGCCGCGGTCGAGGTCAGCCCGACGAGCCTGATCAGACCTCCATGATCTCGGCTTCTTTGGCCTTGAGGAGATCGTCGATCTTGTGGATGTAGTCGTCGTGCAGCTTCTGCAGATCCTTTTCGGCGTGCTTGACGTCGTCCTCGCTCTCGTCCTTGACCTTCTTGAGGACCTCGCGAGAGTGCGTGCGGCCGTGCCTAACGGCTATACGTCCTTCTTCGGCCAGCTTGTGCACGACCTTCACGAGCTCCTTGCGTCGCTGCTCGTTCATCGCCGGGAGCGGGACCCGAATGACGGCGCTCTGTGTCGAGGGCTCGAGCCCGAGATCCGCTTCGCGAATCGCCTTCTCTATGACCTTGATCTGGCCCTTGTCGTACGGCGTCACCAGTAGCAGTCGCGGCTCCGGTGCGGAGATATTCGCGACCTGGTTGAGGTTCATCTGCTGACCGTACATCTCGACGCGCACAGTGTCGAGCATGTTCGTCGTCGCTTTTCCGGAGCGAATCGAAGCGAATTCGTGTTTGGTGCTGGCGAGCGCCTTGTCCATTTCGGCGCGCGCGTCGATCAGCATGCGTTTGATGTCGCTCATGTCACGATGGTTCCCACGCGCTCTCCGCGAACCGCGCGCTCCACGGCGCCGTGTTCGTGGATATTGAGCACGATGAGTGGTAGACGGTTTTCCTTGCAGAGCGTGACCGCGGTCTGGTCCATCACACCAAGCTCTTCGAGCATGACATCCCGATAACTGATTGTCTCGTAGCGTTTCGCGTTAGGGTCCTTCTTGGGATCGGCGGAGTAGACGCCGTCCACACTCGTCGCCTTGATCATCACGTCGGCTTTGATCTGGATCGCGCGTAAGGCAGCCGCCGTGTCCGTGGAAAAGTAGGGATTCCCCGTTCCCGCGGCAAAGATCAGCAAGCGACCCTTCTCGAGGTGGCGCAGCGCGCGGCGCCGGATATATGGTTCGGCGAGTTCTTCCATGCGGATCGCCGTGAGCACGCGCGTGTCGACGTTTTTCTTCTCGAGCACGTCTTGCAACGCGAGGGCATTGATGACGGTGCCGAGCATGCCCATGTAGTCGGCCGTGACGCGGTCCATTCCCATTGTGGCGAGCTGACTGCCGCGCACGATATTGCCGCCGCCAATCACCAGTCCGACCTCGCAGCCGAGTCTCACGACCTCGGCGACTTCGTCGGCGAACTGCCCCATCTTGTCGAAGTCGAAGCCGAAGGCTCGATCACCCGCCAGAGCCTCACCAGACAGCTTGAGGAGAATCCGGCGATAGGCGAACGAGCCTTCAGCGTCGGTCATATGCGCTTATTCCTCGCCCATTTGGAAACGGACGAAGCGGCGAACCGTTAGGTTCGCTCCGCACGCCTTGCCCTGCTCATCGACCAGGCTCTGGATCGTGCGGTCGGGTTCGCGCACCCAGGGCTGCTCGACGAGCGCCACCTCACCATAGAACTTGCCGATACGCCCTTCCACCATTTTTTGCACGATGTTGTCGGGCTTACCGCTGGCTTTGGACTGCTCTTCGAAAATGCGCCGCTCGCGCGCAACGATGTCAGGGCTGACACCTTCGCGCGTGACGGCCACCGCCGGCGCAGGCACGCCCGCGGCAACATGCTCGGCGATACTCTTGGCGAGACCCGCCGCGGCATCGCTGGACGAGCCGCCGATCTCGACGAGCGCGGCGACTTTGGCGTTGTGATGCACATAGGTGCCTAACGCGCCATCTGTAGTGAATCGCGCGTAACGTCGGAGCACGACGTTCTCTCCGGTCGTCCCGGAGATCGTCTTCACGTCGTCCGCGACGCTCTGCGCGAACCCATCCTTCGAAGGGTCACGTACGACGTCGTCGAGCGCGTTATACGCGAGCAGACGCTGCGCAAGCGACTCGGCCGCCGCACCGAAGTTCTCGTTGCGGGAGACGAAGTCCGTTTCGCTGTTTAGCTCGAGAAGCACGCCTGTTTTCCGGTCCGGCGAGAACAGGCTGACGATGCGTCCTTCGGACGCGGTCCGTCCAGAGCGCTTGTCGGCTTTCGCGATGCCTTTTTTGCGCAGGATCTCGACCGCCTGATCCAGGTCTCCAGTCGCCTCCTCAAGGGCCTTTTTGCAGTCCGTGATGCCGGCGCCCGTGCGCGCGCGGATTTCCTGTATGTCCTTCGCTGTAATTGTCATCATGGGAACTTCCCAACCGTTAGCGTGAGAACGCCGCCGGAATACCGGCGGCGGTGTACGAACAGATTGTGCACTGCGGCTGCCTAACGACTATTCGGCTTCGTCCGCTACAGCTTCGGCCACATCGCCTGCCTCGCCTGCCTCGCCGGCCTCGCCGGTGCCGGCCTTGATTCGTGCGGCGAGCGCCTCTGGCTTGGCGCGGCGCCGACGCGGGCGGCGACGGCGGCGGCGTTCGTCTTCACCCGCTGCTGCGGGCTCGAGGCCGCGATCGGAGCTGTACGTGCTCTCCTCCGCTTCCTCTTCGACGACGCGCACCGGAGCCTCGCGCCGAGCTTCGACGACGGAGTCCGCGATGAAGTGCGCGATGAGGTCGACCGAGCGGATCGCATCGTCGTTACCAGCGATGGGCACGGCGAGCAAATCCGGGTCCGCGTTGGTATCCGCTATTGCCACGATCGGGATGCCTAGCTTGTTGGCTTCCTCGACCGCGATGCGCTCCTTCTTGGCATCGACCACGAACAGCAGACCCGGCAACCGCGTCATGTTTTTGATACCCGACAAGTTCTTGGCGAGCTTGTCGCGTAGCCGCGTCATGAGCAGTTGTTCTTTCTTCGTATAGTTCTCGAACTCCCCGCCTGCTTCGCTGCCGGCCTCGAGCTCCTTGAGGCGGCGAATCTGCTTCTTCACCGTCTGGAAATTCGTGAGCAGACCGCCTAACCAGCGTTCGGTGACGTAGTGCGAGCCGCTGCGCTCCGCCTCGCCTAGCACGATGGCAGCGAGCTGCCGCTTGGTGCAGACGAAGAGGATGTTGTCGCCACGCATGATGACTTCGCGCACGAGCTTGGCCGCCAGCTCCAGCTGGCGCATCGTCTTGTTGAGATCGATGATGTGGATCCCGTTGCGCTCCGCGAAAATGAAGCGGCGCATCTTGGGATTCCAACGCCGTGTCTGGTGCCCGAAATGGACGCCGGCGGCGAGAAGTTGCTC
>CBQVAZ010000214.1:0-6130 GCA_967720205.1 uncultured Gemmatimonadaceae bacterium
GAAGGAAAGCTGAACGAGATCATGACCGAGCAGCGCTGACGCGCTCGTGACCGAAAGGCTGCGCGAAGTGCGCATCGTCCGCTAGCTTCCTCCGCCCATTAACGATCTGTAATGGCCACTCACGGGCTGATGGAAAGCGTGTCGGGCGTTCGGGGGCGTGTCGGCGACGCCATGACCCCGGAAGTCGTCGCGCGATACGCTCTCGCATTCGGCGTTTGGTCGCTGCAGCACTCGAAGTCGCGCGTCATCGTGTTAGGCCGCGACACTCGAGTCTCCGGACCGATTTTTCATCGAGTGGCAGGAGCTGCACTCGAAGCAGCCGGCGTGCACGTCGTCGATGTTAGCGTCGCGCCCACTCCCACGATCCAGCTTGCCGTCGAGCACTTTCACGCGGCGGGCGGACTCGCGATCACGGCGAGTCACAATCCGATCGAGTGGAACGCGCTCAAGTTTATCTCCTCGTCAGGCATGTTCCTCGATGCCGCCCAAGGCGGTGAGCTACGGGCGCTGATGCAGAGCGGCGTGCGCGGTACCACGTGGGACAATCTCGGCTTCTCGGAGCCGGATACTGGTGCGACTCAGCGCCACATCGAAGCCATCCTGTCTCTCAGCGTCATCGATCCCGAAGCGATCAGAAAGAACAAATTCCGCGTAGCGCTGGATACGTGTCACGGCGCGGGCTCGACGATCATGCCTGAGCTGCTGGAGCGTTTGGGCTGCGACGTTCACCTGATCAACGGCACGCCCGACGGTCGCTTTCATCGGCCGCCGGAGCCTGTCGCGGAGAACCTGACTGAATTGGAGCAGGCCGTCCGCGAATCGAGCGCCGCCATTGGCTTTGCCACTGACCCGGACGTCGACAGGCTGGCGCTCGTGTCCGACGCCGGAAGAGCGATCGGGGAGGACTACACGCTGGCGCTTGCTGCCCATGTCGTTCTGTCGCGCCAGCAGGGGCTGGTTGTAACCAACCTTTCGACGAGCCGGATAGTCGACGACATAGCGCGCGAGTTCGGCGCGAGTGTGGAGAGGGCGCCGGTCGGCGAGGTCAACGTCGCGGCCCGAATGCGTGACCGAAATGCGATCATCGGTGGAGAAGGGAATGGCGGGGTGATCCTGCCCGAGTTGCACCTCGGTCGCGATGCCCCGTTAGCGGCCGCTTTGGCGCTCCAACTGCTGTCAGACGAAGGAGAAAGGCTCTCTGCCGTAGTGGCACGATATCCGCAGTACGCCATCGTCAAAGAGAAGCTCGGTCGTCCTGACGCACCACTCGATACCGTGTACGAAGCCCTCCGCTCCGCCTTTCCAGATGCGAGCGTAGACATGCAGGACGGCCTGCGGCTTGCTTGGCCGGACCGCTGGGTGCATGTGCGCCCGTCCGGTACCGAGCCTATCGTACGCGTGATTGCCGAGGCTCCGACGCGGAGCGCGGCTGATGAGCTGATAAGGCAGTGCCGGCAACCGCTCGACGCGCTGGTCGCGGCCTAACGGAGCGGGCCTTATAGTCGTCATGGCAGAGACACAGCGAGACTACTGAACCTATGTGCGGAATTGTGGGATATGTTGGCCCGCGAGTAGCGATTCCTCTTCTCATAGAGGGCCTCAAGCGGCTGGAATACCGCGGCTACGACTCCGCGGGAGTCGCTGTGATGAACGGCAAGGGCGTGGAGACCCGCAAGGAAGCGGGGAAGATCTCGAGGCTCGAGTCGCTCATCGCCTCGGATCCGCCGCACGGGACATTAGGCATCGCGCACACGCGCTGGGCAACCCACGGCCAGCCTAACCAGATCAACGCGCACCCGCACACGAGCAAGAGCGGGTCGATCGCGGTCGTGCATAACGGGATCATCGAGAACTCGACCGCGCTCAAACAGCGGCTCGAGGCGCACGGCTACACGTTCGTGTCTGACACTGACACTGAGGTGCTGGCACACCTGATCGAAGAGTTCTACGAAGGAAACCTGGAAGCCGCGGTCATCGAGGCGCTTCTGCACGTAGAGGGGACCTACGGCATCGCCGTCATCGCGAGCCAGGAGCCGGACAAGATTGTCGCTGCCCGCAAGGGTTCGCCGCTGCTGATCGGTCTGGGCGAGAACGAGTACTTCGTCGCGAGCGACGTCTCCGCGATTCTCGCGCACACGCGTCAGGTGGTCTACCTGGATGACGGCGATCTCGCCGTCCTAACGCGTGACGGCTACAAGGTCCTCGACCTCAATTCGGTCACGCTCGACAAGGCTGTGCACCGCGTCGATTGGGATATCGAGAAGATCGAGCGTGGCGGCTACGCGCACTTCATGCTCAAGGAGATTTTCGAGCAGCCGCAGACGCTCGAGAACACGATGCGCGGTCGTCTCCTGTTCGACGAGGGAACCGCGAAGCTGGGTGGGCTCAACCTCAGTGACGAGGAGCTCCTCGGCTTCAACCAGATAGTGATCACTGCCTGCGGCACGAGCTGGCACTCGGCACTGATCGGCGAGCACATGATTGAAGAGCTCGTGCGCGTGCCGGTAGAGGTGGAGTACGCCTCGGAGTTCCGCTACCGCAATCCAGTGGTCGGCGAGCGCACGCTGTGCATCGTGATCTCGCAATCCGGCGAGACGGCGGACACGCTGGCGGCGATGCGCGAGGCGAAGCGGCGTGGCGCTCGCACGTTAGGCATCGTCAACGTCGTCGGTTCCACGATCGCACGCGAAGCTGACGGCGGTATCTACATCCACGCCGGTCCCGAAATCGGCGTCGCCTCGACCAAGGCCTTCACGAGTCAGGTCGTCGCGCTGTTGCTGCTCACGCTCAAGTTGGCGCGGCTGCGCTTGTTAGGCGTGGAGCAGGGGCGCGCCATCATTCGGGGCTTGCAGCAACTGCCGTCGCAGGTGCAGCAGATCCTCGACCGCGCGCCCGAGATCGAAGAGCTGGCCGAAGAGTTCAAGCGGGCGAGCAATTTCCTGTACCTCGGCCGCGGCTACAACTTCCCGGTCGCTCTCGAAGGCGCGCTCAAGCTGAAGGAGATCAGCTACATCCACGCGGAAGGGTATCCAGCCGCCGAGATGAAACACGGGCCCATCGCGCTGATCGACGAGCTCATGCCAGTCGTGTTCATCGCGCCGCACGATGGTGTGTTCGAGAAGATCGTTTCGAACGTGCAGGAAGTGAAAGCGCGCAAAGGGCGCGTCATCGCGCTCACGAGCCGCGACGAGCCCGCGCTCGCGGGGAAGATCGACTACGAGATCCGTATTCCTGAGACGCTCGATTTGTTGATGCCGGTCCTGGGATCGATCCCGCTGCAAATGCTGGCGTACTATATCGCGGTCAAGCGCGGTTCGAACGTCGATCAGCCGCGAAATCTCGCGAAGAGCGTCACCGTCGAGTAGCGGGGCGAGTAGCGGGGTCAGACTCCACCTCGGGGTCAGACTCCACCTCGGGGTCAGACTCCACGGTTCGCAGTCGCGACAGGAGCTGGATACGCCCGACGATTCAGCAGCCTGGTGATTAGGACACGGAAGCGATCATCACCAAGTGCCCATGCCTTATTCGTCGATTCGCGGATATGGCCCAGCGTCGCTTCGTCGATGACATCTAGGAAGAGTGCTCGATAGGCAGAGCGTCGCTCAGCATCGTTCGCGCCTAGCGCGACATATTCCGCGTGCGGCATAACGAGCGCATCACGCCGCCCGAGGGCGTTGGAGCGGTAGCTCGACCATTGGTAGTCCCCTGGATGTGTGGCTTGGCCGGCGCGGACCGGGTTCAATTCGATATATCGATAGCATCTGAGAAGATACGATTGGCTGTCGATGAGGGTGGCCCGGTAGCGACCCTCCCATAGGGTGCCTGTGCGTCTGTATTTGTCGTTGAAGTAGCGCACATAGCGTCTGCCGAGCGACTGCATTGTTCGACCGATGCCATGTGCTGTCTGCGGCGACATCAACAAGTGCACATGGTTCGTCATGAAGACGTAGGCGTGAACCTGACAGCGATGCCTCACGCACGCATTTGTTAGGCAATCGTGGAAGAATTTGTAGTCAACCGGTGCGGCGAACATTGCGCACCGATCATTGCCGCGTTGTATCACATGTTGCGGCTGTTCGGGGAGGACGTAACGCGGAAGACGAGCCATGATGCGCTGCCGGTGCTGTAGGGATCGGAGCGATTCTACGAGTGCGCATCATTTAAGCGTCTCAAGCTTGCACGATGGAGTCTGACCCCCGGCTGGAGTCTGACCCCGGTTCCGTCCAAACTATATTGACATCCTTCGATATAGTGGCTACAGTCTAACCCATGCGGATAGAGCTACCTGTCGCGATCCCGTCGCGCGCTCTCGGGGAACGATGCTGCGACCCGGGCACCCGCTCGCAATTCTCCAGCCGCGAGGCGCTGCGCGTGGCGGACGACTTCGAGGTGCTCTCGCACCCGGTGCGGCTGCAGCTCTTGGATGTGCTCGTGCGCAATGAAGGGCGCGTCTGCGTCTGCGATCTCGAGGCTGCTGTCCCGGTGAAACAGCCTACGGTGTCGCATCACCTCAAGCTCCTCCGCGCCGCCGGCCTCATCGAGCGCGAGAAGGTTGGTTTATGGGCGTACTACCGCGTGAACCGCACGGCCCTCGTCGGTTTGCGCGAGCGCCTGAGCGGTACGCTGGCGCAATTCGCCTAACGAGGACCAACGCTCATGTCAAGCGACAACGTCACCATTCGCGCGGCGCGCGCCGACGATCTCAGTGCGGTTCGCGCGCTTCTCACCGATGCGCGCCTTCCGCTCGATGGAGTAGATGAACAATTCGGCGACGGATACGCCGTTGCCGAGAGTGCAGGGCAGGTGATCGGCGCTGAAGGAATCGAGACGTACGAAGACGCCGGTCTGCTGCGATCGGCCGTTGTGCACGACTCTTGGCGTGGCCGCGGCATCGGCGATGCTCTTACGCGCGACCGCCTCGACTGGGCGCGATCACGCGGACTGCGTGAGGTCTATCTCCTAACGACGACCGCGGCGGACTACTTCCCGCGTCATGGCTTCTCGCGCGTCGATCGAGCCTCGGCCCCTGCCGCCGTTCAGCGCTCGCGCGAATTCGCAGAAGCATGCCCGGACACGGCCGTGACCATGCGGCTTGTGTTGCAGAGCCAACAACGAACCTAACGAGATTCTCAATGTCGACCGTCAAAGAGACGCAGGAACGAGTCCGCGCACGCTACGGCTCGATCGCAAGCCAGGTCAGCGCGAGTACCGAGGACACCGCGTGTTGCGGCAAGGTGAATTGCTGCTCCGACGATGCCGCAGTGGCGGCCAAACCCGCCAAAGCGTCCTGTTGCGGCACGGGTGAACCTCTCGAGTGGGATCCGATCACGTCTGATCTCTACGACGAGGCGCAAACGGCCGGATTGCCGATGGATGCCGTGCTTGCTTCGTTAGGCTGCGGCAATCCCACGGCATTGGCCGAGCTGCATGCCGGCGAGACCGTACTCGATCTCGGATCCGGCGGCGGCATCGACGTGCTGCTGTCGGCACGCCGCGTAGGTCCGACTGGTCGGGCCATCGGCTTGGACATGACAGACGAGATGCTCGCTCTCGCGCGCAAGAATCAGGCAGCCGCCGGCGTCAGCAACGTGGAATTCGTGAAGGGGACGATCGAATCGATGCCGATCCCCGACGCCTCGGTGGACGTTATCATCTCGAATTGCGTGATCAACCTTTCGGCGGACAAGCGTCTCGTTATGCAGGAGGCATTTCGTGTGCTCAAACCGGGCGGCCGATTCGCTGTCTCCGACATCGTCCATCGCGGCGAGATGCCGGCGAGCGCACGCGCCAACGCCGACCTCTGGTGCGGTTGCGTGTCTGGCGCGTTGAGCGACGCCGAGTACAAGCTGCTGCTCGAAGGTGCGGGCTTCACAGAGATCGACATCGAGCCGACGCGCGAGTACGGCGAAGCTGAGATCCGTGCCCTTGCCGATGGTGCAGGCGCTCCGGAATCGACTGAGGTCGCGACGCTCGCCGGCTCGCTCATGAGCGCATTCATCCGGGCGAAAAAGCCGAACAGCAATTGACGCTGGGGTCGAGTTGCGGCCTGGTGCCTCGGTGTAGCTTTGCCGAGCGCCGACGAGTTCTGTCGCTGCGTTTCCTTAAACCCAGATCCTAGTTCGCAACAGCC
>CBQVAZ010000215.1:0-6127 GCA_967720205.1 uncultured Gemmatimonadaceae bacterium
AGCCCGGATCGCAGTTCAGCTACTCTGGAGAAGGGATGACGCTGTTGCAGATCGTCATGCAGAAGATCACCGGGAAGACGCTCGAGCAGCTGATGCAGGAAAACATCTTCGGGCCGTTAGGCATGCGCATGTCGAGTTACACATGGCAGCCGCGCTTCGAGACAGATTATGCCGTCGGCCACATGCCGGATGGCAAAGTGTACGAGAAGGACAAAGACAACGCGCCACGCGCACCGAGCACGCTCGAGACGACCACGGACGACTATGCTCGCTTCATGACGGCTGTGTTGCGCCGCGAACTGCTGAGCGAGCAATCGTGGAATGAGATTCTCAAACCGCAGATTCGCATCCGCACGAGGACGCAGTTTGGAGCGGGTTCCGTCGAATCGACGACAACGTACGACGCAATCGAGCTGAGTTACGGAATCGGCTGGGGCTTACAGCGTACGCCGTACGGATGGGGCGCGTTCAAGGAGGGGCATGGCGACGGATTTCAGCATTATTCCATCGTATATCCGGCGAAGCGGCTGGGCGTATTGCTCATGAGCAATAGTGACAACGCCGAGAGCATCTTCAGCCATCTGCTCAAACTGACGATCGCGGATACGTTCACACCGTTGGAGTGGGAAAACTACGTGCCCTACGATCGGACAGCCTCGAGCGCCCGTTAGCATCCGCGTTAGGCCCGGTTATCGCGGGCGAAGCGGCTGGCGCCGGAATCGCCACACACCGCCCGTGTTCTGATTCGCATCGGAGTACCCGCCTACGATCAGCGCATCGCCGCCGGACAAGAGCGTTGCCGCGGCAAAGTGGAATGCCTCTGGGAGATTCCCCGGGACCGCGCTGAAAGCGCCGCTTCTGAGATCGAACAGCTCTGCCGTTTGCGCTCCTGAGCTCACAAGGACTTGACCGCCTGGCAGTAGGACGGAAGTGCCCGCGATCTTATACCGACGGTGGGTCATCGACGGGCCGCGATCGAAGGTCGCGGTGCGAGGGCTATAGATCTCGGTCGTACTGAAATGATTGCGATCGGTCCGATCGGCCCCGCCGATCACCAGTACGCGCCCGTCCGGCAACCTGATGGCATCATGCTTGTGCCGAGCGGTCCCAAGTTCGCCAGCCGGCTCGAAGCGGCGCGTCTGCGAATTGAAAACTTCTGCACTCGCGTACACTTCCATCTGTTGTCGTCGTCCGTTGTGGCCGCCGATCACAAGCACCTGGCCGTCACTGAGAAGTGTCGCGGTATGACTTTCTCGCGGTGCGCTCATTGGACCGACCGATTCTGAGCGACCAGTCGCCGGGTCGTACAGCTCTGCGCTGCGCAGGAACGTCCATCCTCGGCCGACTCCGCCTGCCAACAGCACACGCCCGTTAGGCAGGAGGGTCGCCGTATGCCCGCTGCGTGTTTCCAAGAGATTACCTGCGGGACGAAACTGTTGCGACGACGGATCAAAGACCTCGATCGACCTCAAATACTCTCCGTTGTAACCCCCGACGATCAGAACACGTCCGTCAGCGAGCAGCGTCGCCGTGTGACCCGCTCTCGACTCGGCGAGGGAGGGGAGCTCGGTGACGGTGTTGTTGCTGGGGTCGAACAGTTCAGCCGTAGCGAGACCGGCCCCACCGGCAGTCATTCCCCCTACTATCAGCACTTTCCCGGATTGGAGCGTGGTGATGCTGTGCGCGGCTCGAGCAGTGTGTAGCGTTGCGACTTGCTCGATGGACGCGGTCGGCTTCCCAACAGAGTGGACGAGAGCGCCGATAAGTGTCATACCGCTGAGCGTTAGGTAATTGCTGAGTGTCATACATCCGCCTCCGAACAGGAGGGAAGCTGATGCTTCCCACGTATTGGATGCCGCCCGAGGCACGAATGTTCACCGTGGCAAGCCCGTTGTAACTTCCTCCCTGCAGGCGGACGCGTCCGTACTGCCGTATTCAAGCATGCCTAACAAGCAGGACAATCTCCGTTCTCCCAATGGCGACCCAAGCTGATGTCCGGCGCATTGCGTTGTCATTCCCTGGCGCCAAAGAAACGCCAGGGCGCTTTGCCTTCGAGGTCCTGAGCAAAGGGAAGATGAAGGGTTTCGTTTGGGTGTGGATGGAGCGCGTCAACCCAAAGCAGCCGCGCGTGGCGAATCCGGGGGTCATCGCCGTGCGCGTCGCCAGTCTCGTCGATAAGGATCTGATCCTGGCGAGCGATTCGAAGAAGTACTTCACGGAGCCGCATTACGCCGGATTCCCCGCTGTGCTCGTGCGACTGGATGCGGTGACAGTCGCTGATCTCAAGCCACTCATCGCGGACGCGTGGCGGTGCATGGCTCCGGCGGAGCTGACTGGGTCACCCAAGACGAGTCGCAAGGCGCCTGCCGGCAAACGTCCCAAGGCCAAGGTCAGCAAGTCCGCGCGCGGACGGCGCGGCTAAGCCCAGCCATGCCTCAGCTTGCTCGTTAGGCACCTTAGCGCCGAGATACTACACGGTGTCGCTCCTTAGATCGTGGGTGGGCGGCGCGCTCACGGCCCTGTACCTAATTCTGGCGATCTATATCGCGCAGGACGAAGTGCGCAACTCGCACGGCGGCTGGATCAACCTTCGCGGTTTCGGGACTGTGGTGGTCACTGCCCCATCGCAAATCCTTCTTGGCCCCATCCTCAAGATGATCGGTGTCGGCGAGGTGAACTACGCTGACCTTGGCTTCGCCGACTACTCACAGATCGCGCTCCACATCCTCGTCACCGCGTGCATCGTGTATCTCATTGGCGCGGGGCTGCAATTTCTGTGGCTGAAGATCCGGCGCGCCGTTAGGCGCACGCGTGGCCACTGAGCTGGACGTCGCCGCGCCCTGGAAGCCGCTGCCCCTCGCTGAACTGGTCGAGCTGATGCGCGGCGCGGACTTTTTCTGGTGTCTCGCCGGCGGACATGCAATCGCGCAGGTACTTGGTCGCCCGTACAGGGAGCACGCAGACATCGACATCGTCGTGCTGCGGCCGGAACAGCTCGAGGTACAGCGTTGGTTTCGCGAATGGCTGTTGTACGCGGTCGATCCACCTGGCAGTCTAAGACCGTGGAAGTCGCACGAGGTGCTTTCCATTGGCGTGCACGACGTATGGTGTCGCCGCGGCGACAGCCGTGCGTGGGAACTTCAGATGATGATTCAGGAGTCCGATGAGAACTCGTGGTATTTCCGGCGCCACGCCAGAGTGCAGGGCAGCATCGGCGATCTGGCCACGACGGTGAACGGTGTGCCCTGCTTGAGGATGGATCTGCAGCTTCTTTTCAAGTCGAAGGAGCCGCGAGCCAAGGACGAAAGCGATTTTCGCGAGTTATTGCCTGTCCTTACTGACGTTCAGCGCGAAAACCTGGCATACTGGCTGCGGCTGACACATCCGGATGGACATCCCTGGCTCACCGAGCTCGCTCGTTAGGCACTCTCTTCAAGCCAAGATGAAATACGTCGTGTGGCTCGTCTCCGCTCTCAACGTCTACATGGGCCTGCGTGCCGCACTCAATGCGATTGGGGTATTGCAGACGAGCAAGTATTCGCAAGCTACGACTGTGATCTTTGCGATTCTGTTTCTGGGACTGGGAGCGGCGGGATTTTACGTTACGATTGCCAGGAACAATCCCAAGCTCGGTCTGCTCGTAGCCGTCGGCCCCTGGCTGCTGGCGTTTGTCGTTCTGTTCATCACGATGGTGACGAGCGAATACAAATGATGCCGATCCGCTCGGCCACCGTTAGGCACCAATGAGCTGCGTTTTCTGTGAGATCGTCGCCGGCCGGTCGCCAGCGAGCATCGTCTACCAGGACGACATTGTCATGGCCTTCATGACGATCCGGCCGACGGCTCCTGGCGAGTGCCTGGTCATTCCCAAGTCTCACGTCGATCACTTCACAGACGTCAATGACGACACCGCGCAGCAAGTCATGGTCGTGGCCCAACGCATCGGCCGACGCCTGCGCACGGCGTTCCAGCCTTTGCGCGTCGGAATGGTCGTGCATGGCTTTGGCGTTCCGCATGCACACCTGCTCCTGGTTCCGCAGCACGGCATCCATCACATCACGTCAGATCGTTACGTGAGCGTTCAGAACGGGCAGCTTGTTTTCAGCCAAAGCAATGTTCCGATTCCAGAGCGCTCCACGCTCGACGAGCATGCGCGCATCCTTGCCGCCGAATAGCCATTCGCGCAGGCTACTGACAGCGAAAAGATCCGTAATGGCGACAACGAACCGCGTAACCAGAGCGCCCGCGCTTCCGGCTGAACTAAGACCGCTGCTTGGCAACGGTCAGCCGGCGGCGCCAGCGATTCAAAGTGTGTACAGCTCCGAAACCGGCCGCACGTATCGCTTGGAACGGCTCATTGGAAAAGGCGGATTCGGAGAAGTCTACCTGGCGACGAGCGACGCGGCCGCCGCAGCACCGGTGCAAGTCTGCATCAAGATCACGGCGCGCCTAACGGCATGGCTCAGAGAAGCATATTTCGCCGAGCTGCTGGGCAGTGAGCCGCGCGCGCTGCGCATCCTCGACCGATTCGTGATCGTCGAGGGCGGGCACATGCTCTATTGCCTGGCGATGGAGTACGCCGAGCATGGTGATCTCGGAGCCTGGCTCGAGCGCAAGGGACCGCAGAGCGAGCGACTCGTCCGCCGCGAGATCGCCGCCGTTCTCGGCGCACTGGATGTGCTGCATCGCGGACAGGCGCTGCACCGCGACCTCACGCCGTTCAACGTCTTCGTCTGCGCCGATGAGCAACTCAAGATCGGTGATTTCGGCATCGCCACGCATCAGCGCAGCCGGCGCGGCGTCACGGCGGACGCCTTCAACATGTTCAACGTGCCGTCTGAGATCGCGTGGGGAAAAGTTCGCCGCTGGCAGCAACGTGATGACGTCTACCAGCTGGGACTCATCGCGGTCATGCTGCTCCGGGGCGACATAACGAGTCCCATACGCAGTAAGGACGTGCGCAAACTTCCTTGCAGCGATCACCTCAAAGAAGTCATTCACCGCTGCCTCGGCGTGCGCGGAAAGCGCTACGCGGCGGCGAGCGAGCTGATTGCTGCGTTGCGGCAGCGCCCGAAGGAAGTGCAGTCGGGGAGAGTGAAGAGCCTCAAGGGAAAGCGGCTCTCGTTCACTGGATTCCTGAGCCGGCCGCGCAGCGAAGCGGCTAAGGCGGCGCGCAGGGCCGGAGCTGTCGTGCAGAGCAAACCTGGACGCTCGACGGACATCCTCGTCCGCGGACGGCCTAACGCGCTGCAGATCGCCGGCTCCGGTGGCGGCACGAAGCTCATGGAGATTCGGCGCCTCGCCGCGAAAGGTCATCGTGTGACTGTGATCGGCGATCGGCAGTTCTGGCGGCTCGTCGACGCCGCGAAGCCGCGGCGAAAAGCGGTGCAGCGTCCTAACGCTAAGAAGCGCGCCTCACGAAACAGGAGATCAGCATGACGTCGCGATCGCTAGTGCTTCGAACCCGAGCAGCAGTTGCGTTGATCGCTGCGCTGAACGCGGCGTGCGGCGGATCGGGCGACGAGTCGGCTGATCCGCTCGATCCCGGTTCCGGACCATGGGCGTTTCGTGCTTCGCTCATCGACCCGTCGTTGATTGTGTGGATCACGCCACTCGGCAACATGAGCACCGCCGGCCACTGGCTTCCCACTGATCATATCTATTTCGAATTTGCCGACCCGAATGGCGGATCGCCTGTCGCGCGACGCACGTCGTTCTTCGCGCCAGCGGACGGGATCGTTGTGGACGTGTTCACCAATACAAACCCGGCGGTGCCCGATGTCGGGTTGAGAGTTCGTGTGGCCAGCAACATCCACTACACGCTCGGCCACGTGATTCCCGACATTCCACTAGTACGCGGCACGAGAATCACCGCCGGACAGCGACTCGGCACGACGGGGACGTCCTTCGCCGTAGACCTCGGACTGTTTGACGATGGAGTCAGTCTGCCGGGGGTCGTGAATCCGCGCCGGATTGGTGTCTCAGCGAACACGGTGGCACCGCTTAAGTACTTCGACGAGCCTATGCGCAGCCTGCTTTACTCAAAAGTTCGGCGTCTCGGTTCGGACCTTGACGGAAAGATCGACTACGATATCGCGGGACGTTTGAGCGGGAACTGGTTCCTCAC
>CBQVAZ010000216.1:0-6117 GCA_967720205.1 uncultured Gemmatimonadaceae bacterium
TCGAGATCATCGTTGTCGACGACGGCAGCACGGATGCGGACGGAGTGTCGGCTGTCGTGGCCTCGCAGCCGCTCGCGCGCCTGGTCCGCGCCGGAGGCGCCGGTCCCGCCGCGGCCCGCAACGCCGGCGCAGCAGCAGCCACGGGCACCTACATCTGCTTCACGGACGACGACTGCGAGCCCGAGCCCGACTGGGCCGTGAAGCTCGTTAGGTCATTGCAGGCGGGCTCGGATGTCGTTGGCGGTGCAACCGTCAACGGTCGGCTTGGAGATCCGTTTGTGGAGGCGTCCGAGCTGATTGTGCGAGAGCTCCAGGCCTCGACGCATCGTCGGCTCGAGGGAAAAGTCTTCATTCCATCGAACAACCTCGCCTGTCGCCGCAGAGTTGTTCTGGCACATCCGTTCGACGAAAGATACTCAGCGCCGGGCGGCGAGGATCGGGCATGGTGCGCGCGCGTCGCCGCCGCCGGCCTAACGCTGACGCTCGAGCCGAGCGCCGTGGTGGCGCACCGCCCGACGCTCGATCTGCGCCGCTTTTGGCAACAGCATGTGCGCTATGGCCGCGGCGCCTACCATTTCGCGCGATCGACTCCGGACCGCGATTGGCGCGAGCCACTGCCGTTTTACGTCGGACTGCTGCGCGCCGGCACTCGAACCAGCTTCCGCTGCCTCCTCCTCGTGCTACTCTCGCAGGTAGCGACAACCGTTGGATACACTGCGGCGGCAGCTCGATCCCGCGCCCGCTTCCGAGCGTGATCACGACGGCGTTAGGTGCCGCTAACGGCTGACCACGCTTGCATGGAGGCACAGGCTATGCGAATGAAGCGCTCGACCTCTTACGCACGCCGAGGATCGTCATGGTAATGCCACTGCGGGATGACGACACTGATCGCCGAACTGTCCCGGTCGTCACCTACGCGCTGATCGCTGCCAACGTACTCGTTTGGCTCATCGAGCTGGCGAGCGGCGATCGCTTCATCAACGGCTACAGCACCGTGCCTTATGAGATCACGCACAATACCGATCTGGTGGGCATGCAGACCATTCACGCGGGCGGCGAGAGCGCGTCCATTCGTCTGTATCCCGGGCCGACGCCAATCTACCTAACGCTGATCTTCGCGATGTTCATGCACGCCTCGTGGCTGCACATCGCCGGCAACATGCTGTACCTCTGGATCTTCGGCGACAACATCGAAGATCGCATCGGCCATCAGAAGTTTCTCGCCTTCTATGTGATCTGCGGAATCGCGGCCAGCGCAGCGCACATTCTCTTCGGACCCGACTCGCGAATCCCCAGCCTCGGCGCCTCAGGCGCGATCGCTGGTGTGTTAGGTGCCTATCTGCTGCTCTTCCCGAGGCGCAGCGTTAGGGTCCTCCTGGGTCGCCAGATCGTCAACATGCCGGCGTTCATGGTGCTTGGGCTGTGGATCTTGCTGCAGGTCTTCGCTCAGGTGAGCGTCGCCGGGACGGAAGGAGGCGGCGTTGCCTACATGGCCCACATCGGCGGATTCGTGGCTGGGCTCGTGCTCATCTACCTGTTCGGAGGAAGGCGCGCTCCCGCGCCACGAGAAATTCTGCCAGGAGGATTCTCAACCTGACGGAGGGACGAGCTTGAGCTGCTGAATGATCCGCTGATAACGCGGTTCGCTTCGCAATGCGGCGTACATCGGCTCGACGGTCACAAAAATGAGTCCCACGCCGCGCGACGCAACGGCCCTTTCGAGCCACGTTAGGGCCGTTTGGCGATCACCCAGCGCGGCGTAGATTGCCGCCACACCTTCGGCCGGGACGGAAGGCCTGGACTCCAACAATCGCGCTGCGGCAAATGCGCGATCGCGCCTTCCGGCGCGAGCGAGCACGAAACCCGTGATTCCCGATTCATAGCTGCCGAAGCGCACGCTGTCCGGCGGCAAGGCGGCAACGGCCTCGTCGTGCTTGCCCTGTGCAGAGAGCACCCGAGCGAGTTGAAGGCGCGCTACGGGATACTGAGGGTCAAGCTCGAGGGTGGAGCGAAGCGCCGCTTCGGCTTCCGAGAGTCGTCCCATCCATATAAGCACTGTGCCGACGCGCGCATTCGTTATGAGCGAGAACGGATCCAGCTGTCGCGAATGCCGGACCGAAGACAGCGCGTCATCCACGCGGCCGAGCGCGACGAGCGGCCACGCACGGAAGAACCACGCGACGGCTGACGTCGAGTCGAGCGCCAGTGCGCGAGTGAAGGCGCGGTCGGCCGCCGGCCAATCCCACGTGTCGAACGTGTGAATGATGCCTAACGAGACGTACGCCTCGGCGATTGTGGAATCGAGGGCCAGCGCGCGCTGCGCCGCGCGCTCGGCGTGGGGAAAGAGCTCCAGCGGTGCGCCAAGCCCCGTCCACGCCATGATGCTGTAGGTATCGGCCAGGCCCGCGTACGCGCGTGCGTACGTCGAGTCGATCGTCAGCGCGCGCTGGAAGTGAGACAACGCTTGCGGCAGCGACTGGGATGTGCGCAGATCGAAGAAGTGCCGGCCCTTGAGGTAACTGTCATACGCGTCGGCGTTCACTGTATGACGCTCGGCGAGGCGCGTTCGCTCAGCCGGCACGAGCGTGAGCCGCAGCTGCTCCGCAATCGTTCCGGCGATCTCCGTTTGCAGTGCGAGCACGGTTCCCCAGTCTCGTTCATAACGATTGGACCAGAGCCTCTCGCCATTCGAGGCGTCATACAGCGACGCGACGAAGATGACCCGTGTGCGATCGCGCCTAACACTTCCTTCGAGGATGCGCGACACGCCGAGCTCGTGGCCGATCCGGCGAATGTCGCCTGCCTTGCCCTTGTACGCGAAGGCCGTCGTGCGCGGAGTGACGCGCACGCGACCGAGCTGCGCGAGCGCGCCGGTGATTTCCTCCGTCACTCCGTCGCTGAAGTACTCGTTGGACGAGTCAGCGCTCATGTTGACGAAAGGAAGCACGGCGATCGACGTTGGCGCGCTTGCTCTGCTACCCAGGCTGCGCACGGCGAATATGGCGGCAAGCAGCACGGCCGCCGCGATTGCCATAGCGGCAAGAGTGCGTCGGCCTAACGCCGGCTTCGTCGCAACCGGCGCGGAGCCGGCGTCAAATGCGGCGTCGAACGCACGGCTGAACTCCCCGGTTGAGGCAAAACGGTCTGCCGGATTCTTGGCCAATGCCTGCCGCAACACCGCATCGACGCTCGGCGGGATATCGGGCCTGATTGCTGACGCAGATGGCACCGGGTCGCGCATGTGCTTGGCCAAGATTCCAACGGTGAACCCCTGATACGGCGGCGTGCCGGTCAACATCTCGAAGACCACGCAGGCTAGCGAGTATGTATCGCTGCGCGCGTCGAGTGGATCGCCCGCTGCGTGCTCCGGGCTCATGTACGCCGGTGTGCCGACAAACACACCGGTGTGCGTTAGGCGATCATCCTGCTCCGCCGTCGGCCTTTGCGCGATGCCGAAATCCGCGATGGTGGCATGTTCTTCCTCGAGCAGGATGTTGGCCGGCTTCACGTCGCGGTGTACCACGCCTCGGCGATGCGCGTAATCGAGCCCCGCCGCCACCTGCGACGTAATGCGGCGCACGTCGGAAATCGGCAGTCGCTCGCCACTCGCTAGGCGGTCACGCAAGGTCCCACCGCTTACGAGTGGCATGACGTAGTACAGCAACCCCTCCGACTCACCGGAATCATAGAGCGGGAGGACGTTGTGGTGCTGCAGGCCGGCTACGACGTCGATCTCGCGGCGAAAACGCTCGCTACCTAACGCCGACGATGCACCGGCGTCGAGCAGCTTGAGCGCGACGGAGCGGCGGTGCTTCGTGTCTTCGGCGTGATACACGGTGGCCATCCCGCCGCGCCCTACCTCGTGCTTCAGCGTGTAAACGCCGATGCTGCGACCGGCCAACGATTGAGCGCCGGGCTCGCGCACCGCGTCTGCCAGTCGATCGGGCGACATGTCGAACAGCGGATGCACCGAGCTTTCAGCCTGCAACATCGCGATGACTTCATTGCGCAGCGCGTTGTCACCCTGCACCGAGTCATCAACAAAGCGCATGCGCTCGGCGGCAGGTCGCTGGAGGGCCTGCTCGAATATGTCGACGACTCTTTCCCAGCGATCGTCCGTCATTCGAGGAACGCAGCTCCACGCGTTAGTTGCGCGGTTAGCCACGCACGCGCGGCGCGCCAATCCCGTTCGACAGTGGCCGTCGAGATGCCCATCAGCCGCGCCGTGTCAATCGTGGAGAGTCCGGCGAAGACGCGATGCTCGACGACAAGGGCGCGCCGCGGATCGAACGACGCGAGACGCTCGAGCGCTTCGTCTAACGCCACTAAATCGTCAGGCCTAACGGGCGCCGCGTGCATCGCGTCGTCGTAGGTCATTACCAGCGGCTCAGTTCCGCCACGCTTCTGCGCCATGCGCTGCCGAGCGAGGTCTATGAGCACCTGCCGCATCGCGCGAGCGGCGATCGCGAAGAAGTGTGAGTCATTCTTCCAGAGAGAGTCGCTCGAGCCGGCCAGCTTGATGTAGGTCTCGTGCACCAAAGCTGTCGTGTCGAGGGTTACGGGGCCCCGGCCGGCGCGGACGCGGTGCGCCAACCCCTTGAGCTCAGCGTAAACGCGCGTAAACAGCGCGTCGACACCGTGTTGCGGCTCTGTCGACTTGCGCGCGCCGGGGTCCGACGGAGTGTGCATAACGGTGGTCACCGCCTGGCAAAACTTGGTCTCGTCGATTCACTGCCCGCAAGCACTAGCGGCACGTGATGGGTTTCGGGCGAGTTCCCCGTAGAGCGCGCGTGAGAGGACCGGATGTGCCGGTCCCGCACACCAAGGAGCTTATATGCGCGCGTCTATACTCTCTTCAGCGATCGCCGCCGTGCTCGTCGCATGCGCGGAAGGTCAGGTGCCTACGGGTGCCGTCACACAGTCGTCGGATCAAGGCAGCGAGGCAATTGGCGACAACGCGGTTGTCAATTGGAACGCCGTCGCGAGAGGCCTTGTAGCGAAGTACGCGTCTTCCGCCCCGGTCGCTATTCGCGGTTATGCGCTGGTCGCGCTGGCTCAGCATAACGCGGCCGCTGTCGCGGGAAATCTCGGAGTGCACGCGGCTGTCAGCGCTGCGTCGTCGGTCGTCCTCTCGTATCTGTATCCCGCCGAGCAGGTCGCGCTCGACTCGCTGCTTCACGCGTATCTGAGTACCACGAATCCGAACCCTGAGACGGCGGAAGCGACAGGCCTCGGTCGTACAGTGGGAGCGAACATCGTCGCCTATGCGCTGACTGACCGGTTCTCCGCGCCGTGGACGGGAACCGTACCGACTGGCCCTGGCATGTGGTTCAGCGCGACGCCGCCAGTTGGCGCGATGTTCGGGCAAGCCAAGACGCTTCTCCTCAATTCGAGCAGCCAGTTCCGTCCAGCGCCACATCCGGCGTTCGGATCGTCCGAGTTCCAGGCCGCGCTGGCGGAAGTTAGGCAGATCTCCGATACTCGCACTCGTGAGCAGGATTCGTTGGCCAAGTTCTGGAACCTGCCTAACGGTACGTACACGCCGGCTGGCTACTGGAACGAGGAAGCGGCGCGGCTCGTGACGAAGTATCGTCTCAATGAGCGTCGCGCCGCGCACCTCTTTGCGCTGATGCACATGGTCGCGTACGACGGTCTGGTCGCGTCGCACGAAGCGAAGTACACATACTGGCTCCTGCGGCCGACGATGGCGGATGCCGCCATCACACTGTCGATCCCGTTGCCGAACTTCCCATCGTATCCCTCGAACCACGCGACCATTTCATCCGGTGCGGCGACCGTTCTTGCTACAGAGTTCCCCGCTGAGCGCGCTCGACTGCAGCAACTGGCTGAGCAGGCCGCGCTCTCGCGGGTGTACGGTGGCATCCACTATCGCTTTGACGGTACCGCCGGTCTCACGCTCGGCCGGCGCGTTGCCGAGTGGGCGCGCGATAACGACGTCGAATTGCGCACGCCATTTCCTCTTAGGTAGTGCGCGCGGACGCTGAATAGCGCGGCGGTGAGCGAAGTCGGTTCGCCGCCGCGTTTGCTGCTGGCGGCGACGTTGTCGCGAGACTAGCGTCCTGCGCGAACAATCCAGGGGCAACCATGAGGCTTGTG